>JBGTCJ010000238.1:0-33667 GCA_041748895.1 Pirellulaceae bacterium | reverse complement strand
GCACTTCTCGGCGACGTCACGCATGCGTGGATACATTCTTTACTACGATTTGCTAGGATGGCTTGGATGAGCGTTTCGCGGGGCGGACGCGCCCAGAGTATACCTTTATCTTTGAACATCGTTGCATCGCCAAGGACTACGGAGGAGATGACACCTTGACCGCAATCGGAATCGATATAGGCGGGACGAAGATCTCCGTCGCGGCCGTGTCGGCAGATGGTCACATTGTCTCGGAATCCAGATTTCCGACCGAGCCTCACCTTGGTTTCGACCTCGCGGTCGAGCGCGTGCACGAAGCAATCGCCCGCGTCCTCGATCAAGCCTGTTGGAATCCGCGCAGCATCGCGGGCATTGGAATTGGTTGCACAGGCCCAGTCGATCCTCGGGAGGGAATCGTGCTCAATCCGTATACTCTGCCTAGCTGGGATGGTTGCAACTTGGTCAAACCGCTGGTCGATCGATACGCAGTCCCTGTTCGTATGGAGAATGATGCAGACGCCGCAGCGATGGCAGAGTGGAAATTTGGTGCCGGTCGTGACACCACGCCGATGGTCATGCTGACCTTCGGGACCGGAATCGGTTTTGCGATGATTTCCGGCGGACGCATTTATCGTGGCGTAGCCGGTGCCCATCCTGAATTCGGGCACATCGCGACATCCATTGACGGTCCGGAATGCTATTGCGGACAACCTGGCTGCTTTGAATCACTTGCATCGGGAGCTGCGATGGACCGAGCTGGGTCGGCCGCGGGAATCGGAGACGCTCGTTCTGTTTTTAAATCGGCGGCGGCGGGTGATGCAACGGCTATTTCGATCGTACAAAGGGTGTTGGACGCGACGGCCTCAGCAACTTGGACGTTGGCACACTCATTTGCGCCGCAGCAGATTGTCTTAGGTGGTGGGATGATGGAAGACCACTTTCACCTCTTCGCTCAAGTGATGAATGCAACGTTGAGCAGGGTGCTCATGATGCCTGGCCACGAGATTCAGGTGGTTAAGGCTGCGTTGGGAGCGTCCGCGGGAGTCATCGGTGCTGCATCTTTGGTAATCTGATTTCACCGGGTAGCGGCCTATTGAGAAAGTGCGAAATCGAGCGTTGATGAGAAATGTGTTTGGGATTGGTAATGGATGTTGCCCCGTTGGGGCAAAGCGATTTTTGCGGCATGGATACCCAGGGCGTTGCCCTGGGCTATCGGCGTGTGTGCCGTTGGCACGCTCGAATCGTTTCCCATTGCATTGGCTACGGCCGGCCTGGTGGTCTTCTTCGAAGACCTCTCGTTGCCGATGTTGCCCCGTTGGGGCAAAGCGATTTTTGCGGCATGGATACCCAGGGCGTTGCCCTGGGCTATCGGCGTTTGTGCCGTTGGCACGCTCGAATCGTTTCCCATTGCATTGGTCACGACCTTCCTGGTGGTCTTCTTCGAAGACCTCTCGTTGGCGATGTTGCCCCTTTGGGGCAAAACGATTTTTGCGGCATGGATACCCAGGGCGTTGCCCTGGGCTATCGGCGTGTGTGCCGTTGGCCCACTAGACTTGTTTCTCATTGCATTGGCCACGACCAGCCCGCTGTGTCGTTTTTCGACTGACTCAATTGACGGCACGACCCAATGGACGCTGGTACTGGACTTTCAAAACTCGAACCCTGCCCGCACTACGCGGTAATCTTTGCTTCCCGCCGGCGCTTAGATGACGGGGTTGACTACACACAGGCTGCTAGCCGCATGCTCGAGCTTGCTGCGATACAAGACGGATTCCTGGGTGCCGATTCCGCTCGTGATTCTCACGCGATGGGGATCACCGTATCGTACTGGCGTGATTTGGACGCGATTCGAGCATGGCATGACGTCGCAGAACATCGCAACGTGCAAGAGCTTGGGCGACGCCTATGGTATACCGCGTACACGGTACGTATTTGCCGGGTCGAGCGTTCTTACGAGTTTCACGTCGATCCGTCCAACCTGGAACGAGACGGCGGATGAACACCTGATAACCGCAGGTTGGCCGGGGGCGCGTGCTCGCGAGCCCACTGAACCTTCTCTTTCGGCCACATGTCCATGATTGATAGTCAGCTGGGTGCAAAGGCCGCGCTCCCGACCAATCGGTTCCCCGATTCGATAGGCATCAAAGAATAGGCGCCGGCGCCATGCCACCAGAAGAACAGTACATGACTCGCCCATTCGAACCTGGGGATGCGGCCTCGTTTCTTGCGGCGGTACGAGCGTCCCTGCCGGAGCTTGCCTACTGGATGCCCTGGTGCAGGGCGGACTACGCGATCGAGGACGCCGCTGACTGGATCGCTTTTACGCAATCCGCGTGGTCAAGCGGAACTGAATTTCCACTTGGCATCATCGAAGCTAGCTCAGGCGAAATTGTCGGCGGTACCGGAATCAGCCAGATTAACCAACTGCATCGCATCGGGAACATCGGCTACTGGGTTAGCAAACCTCACACAGGCCGGGGCGTTGCACGATTTGCTGCGAAGCAAGCTGCGATTCTCGGCTTCCGTGAGCTCGGCTTTAGCAGGCTGGAAATCGTCGCGCTCACGAACAACGTCGCCAGCCAGCGAGTAGCGGAGGCTATCGGAGCGACGCGTGAGTGCGTCGCACGCAATCGTCTGCAGTTCCAGGGCGGGTCACACGATGCCGTCGTTTACTCCCTGACACCCAAAGATGCGGAGCCATGGCAATGCACGTGATGCCTAACCGATACGCCGCGACGGATGCCCGTCGCGGCCCCCGAAATCGGGTGGTCGCTCGCACGAACGTTCATTCCATATGAATAACACGACTGCTTGTAGGTGGTGTTGTGGCGAGTACCCTGCCTACTGGATTGGCGCGAAACGCCATGCAAAAATCGGTTACTCTCAGAAGCAACTCGTTGCATGACGCGTGGGAGAAGACTGCATGTCGTTGCGAGCGACCACCTCCTGCCGGGCACAGCTTTCCAGATCAACGTCGAATCATGGGATGAAGAATGATGTTTCAAAAACTCCGTTTCGCTGCGTTCGTCGCTTTCCTGGCGGCTTGCGGTGCAGTGCTTTCAATCTCCGCTCAGGATGCTGACCAGCCGAATAGGCGGGAAGCGCAGATGCAGCAAGTGTTGAAGCGATTCCCGCAGGCAGATGCCAATGGGGATGGAAAATTGACGGAAGAAGAGGCCGCCGCCTTTCTCCCCGCGGCGGACACGAATAAGGATGGCAAGGTCACGCCGGTCGAAGCGAGAGATTACATCAAGCGAATCAGCGATCGACGCAGGGGGACGGATCAGGCCGAACGGCCGACGCCGACTTTTGCCGACGTTGCCTACGGACCCCACGCACGGAATGTACTCGATTTTTATCAGGTCAAATCCGAAAAGCCGACGCCGCTTGTGATTTACATTCACGGCGGCGGCTTCGTTGGCGGCGACAAGAATTCGATCAGTCCGGAGATGATCAAGATGGCGGAGGCCGGGGGCATCAGCATGGCCGCGCTCAACTATCGCTTCGTCAATGGTAAGGACATTATCTTCCCGATGCCTCAGCACGATTGTGCGAGAGCTGTGCAGTTCCTGCGAAGCAAAGCTTCCGAGTGGAACATCGACCCCAAGCGAGTCGCCTGCTACGGTGGTTCGGCCGGTGCAGGGATCAGCATGTGGTTGGGCTTCCACGACGATTTGGCCGATCCCGACAGCGACGATCCTGTCGCTCGCCAGTCGACGCGAATCGCCGCGATCGGGACGATGGGAGGCCAAGGCACATACGATCCCATCAAGGTGAAGGAGCTCGTTGGAGGTCGAGCCTGGGAGCATCCATCGCTCTTAAAAGTCTACGGTATCGAGTCAGCGGAGCAGGCTCTGAATCCGACTTCAGAGCAGCAGAAGCTCTACGACGAAGGCTCGGCCATTTCGCATCTGACGAAAGACGATCCACCGCTGTACATGACCTACAGCGAACCCGATATTGTTCCGCCGGCAGACTCTCGACCTGGCCAGTACATCCACCACCCGAACTTTGGGAAGCAGCTCAAGCAGGCCATGGATGCACTGGGTATTCAGAACATCTATGTTCACACATCCGATGCCAAGGGACGCAATCTTCAACGTGAGATGCTGGATTTCCTTCAAGATGCATTTGCGAAGGTGAAGTAGGCAGTGGCGGAAGTCGTGCCGCGCCGCAGGCGAGCTGGTAAAACTAGCGTCTGCAGCGTTGCTTTGGTGACTGTTTGGCAATTGAAAAAGCGAATCACGAGCGAGGTCATCGACATGAGCGTGCATCGGCGGTCGTTTTTGCAAATTGCCGCGGGAATCGCGGGAGGGACGTTGATGGCGACCGAAACGGAATCGCCGTTTGACGATGCGATAGAGCCCATGCGTGTGGCAGTAAACAATGGACTGGTTTCCGCGGCCTCGGTCGCCATTGGCCGGCGCGGCGTCGATTACGCTTGGACCTTTGGGCAAACCGCTTCGCTCGATTCGAAATTCTTGGTAGCGTCGATTTCAAAACCGATGGCGGCAGCCGCCGTAATGAAACTCTGCGATACAGGCGACCTCAATTTGGATGATCCTGTTGATCGCTACCTGCCCGAATTTCGGGGCGATGGTCGCGAGACGATCACCATCCGCCAGTTGCTGACGCACACCTCGGGCCTTCCAGACCAACTGCCCGAGAACGATTCGTTGCGGCGGCGACACGCGCCATTGTCTGAGTTTGTTCGGCTCGCCGTCCTGACGCCTCTCCGTTTTCGCCCCGGTTCGCAATACGCCTATTCGAGCATGGGCATCCTGATCGCGGCGGAGGTCGCCGAACGAATTACCGGTAAACCGTTTCGACAGTGGATGGTCGAATCGGTATTCGAACCGCTGGAAATGAATCGTTCGGCGCTGGGCCTTGGGCGGTGGCGGATCGACGAGGTCATTGCCTGTCAGGTGGAAAAAGCGGCCGTCGAAGCTGGCGCGGGTGCCTCGTCCGCACTCGATTGGGATTGGAACAGCCAATACTGGCGAGACCTCGGTGCACCGTGGGGAGGTGTCCACGCGTCGGCCGGCGACATACGGCTTTTCTTCGACGAGTTTTTGCACCCCACCGGCCGTCTATTTTCGGCCGAATCTGCCGCGGAAATGACCAGAAGCCAGCTCCCGCCGAAATTGACTCCTCGCGGACTTGGCTTCGGTCTCGGCCCACTGGCAAGCAGTAGTCACTGCTCGGAGCGATCTTTCGGTCACTCGGGATCGACCGGCACTTTTGCATGGTCAGACCCCGTTACCGACACGACTTTGGTCGTCCTTACCACGTTACCTGGCGCGGCGGTGAATCCGCATCCGAGAAAATTGGTCTCCGACTCGGTTGCTCGGTCAGTATCTTAGCGACGGCCAGGGCCACTTTGTGGGTTACTCAAAGGCAAGTGGCCAAACAACCGCGATTAAAAAGGAGATCTGGAACCGACCCAACGCAGACACGTTAAAATCCCCCGGTCAATAAACCGGCGACGCGGCTGCTTTTCCGAAAGACCGTCTCGGAAGGTACCAGAGCAACATCATGACAGCTCGCAACATCGTTTTGTCTTCACTCGACCACGCCCGATTGCACGATTTACTGATCACCGCCAATCAGTTTGCACAGTCAAAGCCGGCAATACTGGATGTTTTAGAACGTGAACTGGCTCGCGCTAAAATTGTATCCCCGGAGGAGATACCGCCTTACGTGGTGACAATGAATACATGTGTTCGCCTAGTCGACGAGACCACCGGGGAAGAAATGAAGTATTCGCTGGTCTATCCGGCCGATGCGAATCCCGAGAAAGGCAAGCTGTCGATCCTTTCCGAGCTCGGCGTTGCCATCATCGGATTCTCCGTGGGAGATACAATTGAATGGGGTTTTTCAGATGGCGTCAGACGGTTGAGGATTGACATGATCTACTTCCAGCCGGAAGCTACCAAGGACTACAATTCGTAGCGGCGAAGGCTTCGCAGTGACGATCCCTGGCTGCAACACCACGCTGATCAACGGCGTTGCCAAGCACTTGGCAAACCTCCCAGCCTACGGTTTTCAGGTAAGCAGGTAGAGCTACGAGACAAGGTAGTAGCCCCAGCCCATCGCCGTGTTAACGGCGTCTTGCTCGATTTCGCCTCTGAACGCCCATCTACTGGCTTTTGATTGCTGGGTCAACGTGGCCTCCTTCGGTAGATTGTCAAAAGCCGCCGGGTTTCCACCAGTGCTGGGCGAACGCAGATACATTTGGTTGCGATCACCGGGACGCCCATGTTCCCAGGATGGGGGGCAAATGAGCCCGATTTTGCCAGCACCGAGCATCGATTTGAAAGAAGTACCAAAATCTCGCGAGACATGGTCGAAGCAGGTCGGAGTGAATCGTCATGTTACGGGTAAGCAAATGGTAAAGCTTGCTTCGCGTCAATGTTCGGAATTACTCACAACCTGATCCGGAGAGAATGCATGAAATATGCAGTCATGGTTTACGAAAGCGAGGTCGACTTTCGCTCGCGCACACACGAGACGAGGCAAGGTGACTATTGGGCATCGTATACGGCCTATTCGCAAGCCCTTCATGAGGCAGGCGTGGCGGCTGGTGGAACCGCGTTGTTGCCGCCAGACACTGCGACGAGTCTGAGGGTAAATGGTGGAAAGCGTCACGTTCAAGATGGGCCATTTATCGAAGCCAAAGAGCAGCTAGGAGGATTCTTTCTGATCGATGTGCCTGATCTCGACACCGCACTCGCCTGGGCAGCCAAGTGTCCATCAGCCAGCTCCGGCGGCGTTGAGGTCCGTCCCGTTCTGGAAATGACGAAGTAGGCTTATGCCTTCGCTCGCGCACCTAACCATCGAGCAGATCGCCCGAGACTGCTACGGGCGACTGCTGGCATATTTATCTGCGGGGTCCTGCGATCTTGCTGCCGCTGAAGACGCACTAGCAGAGGCATTCGCAAAGGCGTTGCAGCTTTGGCCGCGTGATGGCGTTCCCTCGAACCCAGAAGCATGGATTCTGACCGTCGCGCGGAGGAAGCGGATCGACGCGACCCGAAAGTCCTCCAATCAAAGCAAAGCTCTCAGGTCGATGGGCGACGAGTTGGAGCGAGCAGTCCGACAACTCGGGAATCGTTCGGGCGACGAGACGGACGGGGTATTTCAAGACGAACGACTTAAGTTGATGTTTGTCTGTGCACACCCCGCCATTGATGAGGTCGTGCGAACGCCGTTGATCCTGCAATGTGTTCTGGGGTTGGATGCAGCGCGAATTGCTTCAGCGATGCTCGTCGCTCCGACCACCATGGGTCAGCGATTGAGCCGCGCGAAAAGGAAGATTCGAGATGCTCAGGTCCCGTTTCAGATTCCGGATTCGGGATCGCTGCCGCTGCGGTTGGACGCCGTTCTCGAGGCGATCTATGCCGCATTTGGCATTGGTTGGGAGGATTCTAGCGTCATTGTTCAAAATGGAGTCGCCTTGGTCGACGAAGCGATTTGGTTAGCGAGGTTAGCAAATGAATCACTTCCTGATGAACCAGAGATTTTGGGTTTGTTGTCGTTGATGCTGTTTTGTGACGCTCGGAAGGGTGCTCGTCGGGACGACGCAGACCAGTACATTCCGTTCAATGATCAACGAGTCGAAAACTGGGATCGCTCTCGCATTGAGGAAGCAGAGTTTCTACTTCGTCAGGCTTCCAACCTTCATCAGATCGGTCACTTCCAATTAGAAGCCGCGATCCAATCGGCCCATACTCATCGAAGACTCACGGGGATCGCAAACTGGCCAATTATTGTTCAACTATTTGAAGGACTATTGTGTTTATCCCCTACGCTAGGTGTGCGCGTCGGACATGCGGCCGCAGTCTGCGAGGCTGTGAGTGCACGTGCCGCGCTTGAAATCCTCGATCGAATCGATCCGGAGGAGATCAAGAACTATTTACCATACTGGGCATTGCGCGCCGACTGCTTGGCGAAGGCTGCGACGCCGCTCGAGGCCGCAGATGCCTACCACCGCGCGATTGGCCTCTGCGAAGATCAAGCCTGCCGCAAGTTTTTATTGAGTCGAGTGTCGAAGTTGAATATTTAGCGGAGCCATCCATGAGCTGGGTCGAAAAGCGTCCCAGTATCCTACGCGGCCGTAAAATACTCAAGTTGCGTTAACGCGACTACGCCGGAGACGCTCCATCTGCCTGCTCCATCAGCAAGTCGAGCACCTCTTCAACGCGTCGCTCCCGCGTCTCGGGCATCTTTGCCGAGTCGACACGGTGGCAGAACCCACGACGTTTGCCCGCCGTCCAACTTTCCCAAACCTCACGGGCCGAATCATTGGCAACCAACGCGGAGTGCAGCTCGCGTGGCACCGTGACCGAGTCCTGGTTTGCGATGTCAAACGAAACCGATACGTGATCGCCAATCGATACACCGCATAGTTTCTGCAGCTTCTTTGACACCATCAGATACCATCTGCCTTTCGTAGGCATGAGAGCACCCTCGATGCGAATACCTTGTACTTCTCCATCGATCCGTAAACGTTTTGACTTTCCAAATTCTAACTGCGACGCGACTTGCTTTGGAATGTAGACGACAGAGTAGAACATGGTACCAAAGTCGTATTTCACGATCTTGGCAACGAAGTTGTAGGGATAGTCGCTCATGGTGCACTCAAACGTTTTCCGATAGATTTGATGTATGCACGATTCGTCAGTGCCTGGTCGTCGCTTGTTCCGCCTGGCGTAGATCGCTGATCAGTTGTGCCTTCATCTGATCACGACGAACTGGATCAGCCATGCGCAGGATTGCTGCCGGATGCCATGTGGCCAGTGTGCGGGGACACCAATCGGTTTCGATGGTTTCTCCCCGACGCTGCGTGATGCGAAAATCGCGACCCATGATGGCTTGGGCCGCCGTAGCTCCTAGACAGACCAGGACGCTGGGCTTGATCAAATCCAGTTCGGCTTCCAACCAGGGTCGACAAGCTGTAATTTCCGATACCGCTGGCTTTTGGTGCAGACGCCGCTTACCGCGCATCGTGAACTTGAAGTGCTTGACCACATTCGTGATGTAGATGGAGTCGCGGTGTACCCCGATCGCCGTCAATGCTTCGTTCAGCAAATTCCCGGCTGGGCCAACGAACGGGTGCCCCTCGACGTCTTCCCGGTCGCCCGGCTGCTCACCCACCAGGACCATTTTGGCGTGCCGTGGCCCCTCGCCAAAAACCGTCTGCGTCGCATCGCGGTGAAGGTCGCAGCCCAGGCATGTGCCGGCGGCCTTCGCTAAAGCATGCAAATCGCCGCGGACGGGTACGAACGCTGCGGCGGATTTTTCCGAATCACTGTGCGATGTCATCATCTGACCCACCCTCGCCCGTGCTTGCTGAAGGAGTTCAGGAATCAAGTCGGTCTCTGGCAACGTGGGCCAGTGACGTGTCGGCATTTCACGTTTCATCGCAGCAACTTTCAACCTCGCCGGATTGAAAATCGAAGCGTAATACGTGCGCCACAGCTGCTCCAGCGCATCGGAATCAGGAGCGTCACCCGCGTCGGAGGCGGGGCCAAAATGCAGCTGCTGCTGATCCCAGCTGACCGATTCATCGGGAGTTAGAATTGACCAATTCATGCTGCTGAATCGCCTCGCAAAAAAGGGCGCTGTCATGCGCACGATTCGGTGATCGGGTCGATGCCAAGCGATAAAGACCTCTTTCTCGCCGACGGTCGCCTTTCGAAACCGGACGAAGGCCTTCATTTTGTGCATGTCACGAGTGACGGCTTTCTCCATTCGGATCAGGCGATAGACATTCTCGTCGGTCGCCAGTTCCAACAAGTTTGGTTCGCCGTGCTTCAGCCGCCACAGCGTTCGGTAGAGCAGTCCCCAGCGAACATCGTCGCGATGACAGGCCACGTGCCGTGCCAACGCGATGAACCTGCTCGGAACGGTGAATGCCGCGGTCGAAGCGTCCGGTCTGGTTTGGGCATCCTTCGTCGAAGCGCTGCCGAACAACGTCGGATGCTGCGTCGCCGACGACCAGTTCACCTGATCCGGAGGCACCTGCGCAGTGAACAACCTCCGCGCTTCGTCCCGCCACTGCTGGAAATTCGCTGCCGCAACCCAGTGCACGGCCATCCCCTAAAGTTCGCCCGTCAGCGCGGATGCCCCGGTGTCAAATAGCATCAACTGCTTGACCGCCGGTTGAAGCCGCGATCGCAGGTCCAATTTGTCGAGATCACTCAGCGCCGGATTGTGATCGGCCGTAATCACGAATGGCGCGGCGCGATTCCATGCGACTCGAAGTCTCTTCAGGTCTGCCGTCTCGAGACGTTTGTGTGCTCGAATTCGAATGATTCTCGCCACATTGCGAACGCCGAAGCCCGGAACGCGCAACAGTTCTTCCCGGGTAGCCAAATTGACGTCGAGTGGAAAGCGATGTCGATTGGCGAGCGCCCACGCCGTCTTGGGGTCGATATCGAGCGACAGGTTCCGATCGGCTTCGGCGACAATCTCGTCTGCGGTGAAACCATAAAAGCGTAGCAGCCAATCGGCCTGGTACAGGCGGTGCTCTCGGATCAGTGACGGAGATTTGCCAGGCAAACGCGAGTCGGCGTGAGGAATCGGACTGAAGGCTGAGTAATAGACGCGGCGCAAACGTTGACCGACATACAACTCAGAAGCTGTCTTCAACATTTCTAAATCGGGTGTTTCGGTGGCACCGACGATCATTTGAGTGCTTTGACCGGCAGGTGCAAACGGCGGCACTTTGTAGCCCGCCCTTTTCTCCTGCCGATGCTCGTCGATTTTCGCGCGGATATCGCCCATTGACTGGACAATCTGTGGCCGTTTTTTTTCGGGGGCCAGTTTCCGCAGATCGGCTTCGGTCGGCAGCTCGATATTGACGCTCAATCGATCCGCCCAAAGCCCCGCCTGTTCAATCAACTCTTGATTCGCGTTGGGAATCGTCTTGAGATGAATGTACCCGCCGAAGTGATGGTCGGTGCGCAACTGTTTTGCCACGGCGATCATCTGCTGCATCGTGTAGTCGGAGTTCTGGATGATCCCCGAGCTCAGAAAGAGTCCTTCGATGTAATTTCGTTGATAGAACTCGATGGTTAACCGAACGACTTCGTCGACCGTGAATCTCGCTCTCGGAGTGTCGCTTGAGACGCGGTTGACGCAGTACTGACAGTCGTAGATGCAGTAGTTCGTCAACAGCAACTTCAACAGCGAGATGCAGCGTCCATCGGGGGTGTAACTGTGGCAGATCCCCATGCCCTCAGTAGACCCGAGCTTGCTTCCGGCCCGCGTCCGTTTGGACCCACTGCTGGCGCAAGAAGCGTCGTATTTGGCTGCATCAGCGAGAATCGCAAGCTTTTCGCGCAGGTCCACAGAAACGATCGCCTATTACTGTGCCGTGAGGGAAGTGATCGCGCTTCCGCCGCGCAAGGTGTAAACGCTGTGTGAGCAACCGCTGTCCCAAATCGCTCGCCGTGGCGGGACAAAGTTCAGGGAGAGTGCGAACCAGCAAATTCGGCGATACGCCGTGCGGCAGTGCCACGGGAAGGAACCGTCGAAATCGCCTCCCAAGCAACGCGTCATCGCGAGCGATTCTACTGAAATCGAAGGCGATTGTCCGCTGGCGCAGCGCCCGCGATTTAGGGTGTAACCATCAACCCCGCTGATCTGCGGCCTTCACCCGCTGATGACTTGGTGATGGTCAGTACCGCGAGCGTGAACTGGGCAAGTCCATCGATCCCATGGGCATCAACCCAGGCGTAGCGGTTTTTGTATCGGCCGACGTAGCAGGCCCCCTTGGGGACATCATGCCGCTCGCCAAGATAAAACCATCCGACGGGAACATCAAAGTCTGCTGCCTCCAAGCGGACCGCGGAGTCGCCATCGGAATCATCGTCCAACGTTTCGGACTGGCTATCGCCGGAGCCTGCCGAACGCTCCGAGGACATCAGGAATAATCTGGATGATCGGAAAACTTTAAAGCGAGGCAGAGGAGAATTGATGACGATCGGCTTGGCATCCCGTGGGAACCAGTGAATCGGGAATCAAGCGAATCGGGCCTACGGTTGACTGGGTTCGGCCTGGGGTGGGTCAACGGAGACCGGATCGAGCGACGGTTCGCCGGCCTGATCAGGCGGTGAAGCCAAACGTGGCACGAGGATCACGCGGTCGTTTTCGATCCGCAACGATTCAAATCGTTGCAAGGCTTCGGCGGCTTTGGGATCCCTCTGAATGTCTTTCGCGAAATTCTCATTGCGAAGGCCTTGCATCACTGGTTCTGGAATCGGATTCCCGTTGACCTCCGCGTCCACAATTTTCACAACCAATTGTCCATCGCTCAGCGAAGCCTCGGCGGTCGCCGACGCGTTGAGAAATCGGCCAGCTCCGCCAGGAATCTCGTCGATCGGGAAACTGATCTCCGCCGAGATTTGATCTTCGGAAATCGAGACATAAACGCGTCCTCGAAGGTCCTCATTGCGTGCAATCATCGCGTTGATTTCATCTGCGGTGAGCACGATGGGCTGTGCCGGGGGGGGCTGGGCTGCGGATTCATGGTTCGTGGCCTCCAGCGGCTCGAAGCGACGCTGAATCTCCTCGAAAGCCTCATCACTGATCTCAACCACCGGCAATTCTTTGGCCGTCTCGGACGTGTACTTGACGAGCTGGGTGGTTAGAAACCGGTAGGTCCCCCAACCCATTCCAATCACGCCACAACACATCAGCAAAAGCACGCCGCCACAGCCCAAAAGGACCCATCGCCAAGGAGATCGAGAGGGTGGGTGGGCGATCGAATCGGCGCTCGCGTAGGGTTGCTGGGGATCAAAACTCGACATCGAAGTGACAATCCTTGGTGCGAACGATTTCCATCGGCGGGCGGTCCAGCGTCGAACGCGGCGAACATCAACCTCGGCCTGCGATGGCCAGCCACACCGGGGTCGTGTACCTGTCTCGGCCGGAGCAAAAACCGGGATCCAGGGGGACGCAAGCTGACAGGCAAATTCCACGTTCAACCCAGGCAAACCGATTGGTCGGTCGCTCCTGGGACGCGGCGCCACATCGTGTCAGAGCGGTGAAAACTGACCCGGGACCGGCACCTCGTAGCTGCCATCTGCGTTCGGTTCGATTGGCGCCGGCTGATCGAAATTCGCCAACGAGTCGAAGTCGGCGAGGGCGACATCGCTCGAAAGCGCCTGATCCCATTTGATCACTTTGCCGCTGTAGGTCGCGAGGCGACCCATGATGGCGGTCATTGTGCTCAGCGCACCATACTCCGCTTCATTGGGAATCTCGCCGTTTCGCAGTGCGGCAAACAGATTGTGGTGTTCCTGCTGGTGTCCCTTCCCTTTGACCTCGGTGGCATCACTTTGCCAGACGAGATTCCCCTTGAGATCGAAAATCTTTGCTCCCGAAATGTCGCAGAATCCCTTGGTGCCGTGAATGTGCTCGCTGACGCTCGACCAGCATCCGGGGATATGCCGACATTGACTCAGCAACTTTGTTCCACCGTCGTAGGTGAATTCGACCATGTGGTGGTCGAAGATCTGACCTGCATTGATTCCTTTGCGAACTTCCCGACCGCCTTGTCCTTGGGCTTCGAGCGGATAGCCACGCATGACCCAATTGATCACATCCAGGTTATGGATGTGTTGTTCGTTGATATGATCGCCGCACAACCAATTGAAGTAGTACCAATTGGTGAGTTGATATTCGAGTTCGGTCTGACCTTCGCTGCGAGGACGCGTCCAAACCCCGGCACCATTCCAGTACGCGCGGGCGAGGATCGGCTCGCCAATGGCCCCATCGTGCAATCGATCGACGCACTCACGGTAGCGAAACTCGTGATGTCGCTGCAGCCCGACTTGGACGGCGAGCCCCTTCTTTTCTGCTTCCTTTCCCGCAGCGAGGACGCGTCGAACCCCGGGCGCGTCGGTCGCCACCGGTTTTTCCATGAAGACGTGCTTGCCCGCTTCGACAGCTTTTTCGAAGTGAAGCGGCCGAAATCCCGGCGGCGTCGCGAGAATCACGAGATCGCAGTCCGATGCGAGCACGCCCTTAAAAGCATCGAGCCCTACGAAGCGAGAATCGTCGGAGACCTCGACCTTTCCGGGATGCTCACCATTGATCGATCGGTAAGCGATCTGCAGATTCTTTTCAAAGACGTCCCCCATGGCCGTCAACTTGACCTCGCCGCCGCTCGTATTCAGAGCTTGAATGGTTGCTCCGGTACCCCGTCCGCCGCAACCGACAAGGCCGACCTTGATCGTGTCCGATCCGTAGGCGTGCGCGGCTCTGGCGGTGCTCAACCCACCGCCAATCATGGCACCACCTGCCAAGAGGAGACTGCTATCCTTTATGAAACGGCGACGCGATGCGTCAGTCTTGGGTTGATCTTGGTTGATGCGTTGGGACATGTTTTCAAATCCTGGGCGGGCGAGAAAGGACGTTATGAATCAGGCGAACCCTCGAGCATCGCACACAATCGACACGGTAGGTTCAGGTTGGGGAGGTAAGGGTCAAGAAGGCAGGAACGCTGTCGGATGACCTGATCGAAACGAGACGCATCCTATCGTCCCGGCCTGCGTTTCGTGACCTCGGGCGCCGCAGAGTCGATCCGACGATAGAATAGCCGCCGCTAAGGCCCATTTCAACCGCCGCCGGATGTCACTGCATCGCCGACGTATCGAACCGAATAGTCGTGGGGCCGCTTGCGAATCAGGTCGACCGACAAGATGCGGTCCGGGGGCAGTTGGACCGACTTCTCTTTCTTGGCACTCGGATCGAGTCGGTTGAACGAGCAGACGACGTCGATCCCCTCGATCACCCGACCGAAAACGGTCTGTGTTTGATTGGGGCGAACCAACGGCATCAGGGCGATCGCGAACTGAGAGCTCGCGGAATTGGGCACATACTTTTTCTCATCGGATTCATCGTTGATCTTGGCCATGACCAAAGAGCCGCGGAAGATTCTTCGAGGGTTTTCTTCGTTGTACTCGTCGGGCAGGTAGCGTCCGGAGGTCCCCGATCCGTCGCCGACGGGGTCGCCGCACATCGCGATGAAGTCATCGATCACTTGATAAAAATCGAGCCCGTCGTAGAAGCCGTCCTCCGCAAGGTGAATGAAATTAGCAACGGTGTTGGGCGCCTCGTCCTCGAACAGTTCGATTACAACCGGTCCTCGCGTTGTGTTGAGGCGAAGCCGTGGGAGGTCGTCAGCGGTCGCCTCCCGCTCGCGTCGCTGGAGCTCGTCGGCCCACCAACTGGGATACTCCTCGATGATGCCCGCCAGGTTGTGGTCAATGGGTTTGAGCACGTCGATGCCGTGCGCATCGACCAGTGCCTCGTAAAAGGGAAGCACTTCGTCGAACTCGCCCTCGATGAAAGCTGACCTCGCACCGACCAGGAAGAGAAATGGGTAGTCGAGTTTGGCCTCCAACAATTGTTTGGCTGCCCGCCAGGAATCCTCGTAAATGGACGACCCGTGGCGGTACTCCAGCACGGTCGCCATCATCGAGCCTGCGTGAAAGTCCCCTGGGCGGGCGGTGAACAGTTGCTCGGCGACCTTGAACACCTCATTCATCTCACTGCGAGCTCGATCGCGTGCCAAGCGATACCGCTGCTCCGCTTCGTCGGACCGATCCTCGTTGTTATTGTGAAGGATCATCACTCGTCGCATTTCCATCAGCGAATGAGCCCAGCGATCCGATGCATCTGAGAATTGGTCGACCAACGCCCTGATCTCCGGCGACAGTTTCTCGGGCGAAAATTGTTCTTCCGGAGCGGTTTCGCCCTCGACCGCGTCGGCACTCTGCGCTGGTGCCACCTCGATCTGATCGGGCATTGATTGCCGGTCGGCCGCGATGTCTTGTGCCGTCGAGTGGGCCGGCCAGGCGGAGGACCCCAGAAGGATCCAGACGCATAACCGGGTCGCTCGAAACCGCAACGGTCGGGAGCCAAATTCAAGCCGTCGGTAACAAAGCATTCCGGTGCGGTTCCTGCGAACTGGGAAGGAAAGTGAGGCGGTGAGTCACTCGGTGCGCCGTATAGAATAGTGATACGTCTACGCTATCTCCATCGGTTCAAGGCCCAATCATTTTGAGTGACGCGACCACTGCGAGTGACGCAGCGATCTGGCGCCCTGCAGGGGGGCGTTTGCCTGGATCGGTTGCTCAATTCCTGCTTTTCTTTGGGGCGCTTGCGGTCGTGTTTCAAGTGACTGGGCGGCTGCAGGTTCAACTGGTTGCCGATTCCCCGAGTTACATCGATTACCCCGTTCATTCGTTCGATGCGGCGCTTCGGAGCCAGCGGACGCCGGGTTACCCGATACTGATTCAGGTGGTTCAGCGTACGCTTGGGTTGCCTGCGATGCCGCTGGTCCATCTGCTCCTGCTCGCCACCGCCGCGTGGATGTTGAGGGGCGAGTTGTTGCAATGGGGAAGCACTCGGTCTCGCTCCCTCGCCGCGGCGCTGGCCGTTGCCCTGGGGTGTACGGCATTTGACAACCTGGCAATCGTTTCGACGGATGCGCCGACGGCAGCTTTAGGCGTGTTGACAGCTGCCAGCCTGATGCGATGGGCCCGCAATAAGGGCTCGATCGTCTCGGCGATTCCCGTTGCGATTCTGGCGTCGCTCGCCATCGCATTCCGACCGGCCTACCTTTTTTTGCTTCCCTGGACCTTCGTCGCTGGCACGATGCTGATGGTCCTGCGGCGACGCAGCGAGTGCGTATCATTGGTTGGAGCGGCCGGGAAGGCGTCTGTTGTTGTCGGGCTTGCCTTGATTCCAGTTCTTGCGTGGGTATCGCTTCGCGGATTCGTGGTCGGCGATTTTGGGCTTGTGCCCTTCGGCCAGCAGAACCTCGCCGGTGTGACGGTCCAATTGGTCACGGATGAGGAACTCCGCGCCACCGAGGGTGAGCCCCGTCAATTGGCTTGGGAGGTACTCAGGCAACGCGACCGTTTTTTGGAATCGGGCGGCCGTCTAGCCGAGGGTGATCCTGGGGCAACGATGACCTACGAAATGCGGTGGAACGACTACATTTGGTACATCGTCGTGCCGGCTGCCGAACGGCTTTATCCGGGTGACAACCTGGCAACGCATGGGGTCATTGGCTCGCTCAATCGAGACATCATTGCCCGCTTTCCATGGCGTTACGCGCGGTGGCTGCTGCTCGCCTCGCGGCGTGCTGTCTGGGTGGTCGTCGCCGACATCGTCATGCACCCGCTGTTTTTGCTTGGTGGGGCGCTGCTGATCGTCTGGGAATTTAGGCGGTTGCTGGTAGGGATCGACCGATCGCCACACCAAGTCGACTCGGGGCTCGATGCGCTCTGGGTTGTCGCGGTTACCTATGCGGCGCTCAAGATCGGGCTGATTATCGCCACCAGCCCACCGCTCGGGCGGTTTGCTGACGCGGCCGCCATCCTGATTCCCGCTTGGATCGCGGGGCGCACAATCGTGTACCTGGGCCAAACATCGTCGAAAGCAACGTCGATTGGTGCCACTGCAGTGAACAAAGCGTGATCCGCGGAGTCGACGCGATCCTGACCGCCCCCATCAAGAGACCAGCAAGCCACGCGACACTAGGTGGGCACCGGGGCGCGGACTTCGTAACGAGTCTTGCCGTTGACCTTCTGCGGAAGGACCTTGACCTGACATTCGCTGCGGCATTGATCCATGCTGAGTGAATAGGGGACCCAAGCCGATCCGTTGTAGGCAAACGTATTCTTGTCGGTGTCTTCCATCACGATGAATGGCTTGCCGTAGGTAACGACAGGCTTGAGTTCGTAGACGGGCGTTTCGCGCTCGACGGTCGTGCGTCCACCGCCACCTGATCGATTTTTGTTCTTCCGCTGTTGGGTATACGGGTTCCGTTTCGCCACTATTTACTCCTGGCAGGTTGTGCTCTGCCTGAAGCAACGACCATAAAAACCAGCGGACTCAGGCGCCGTCTGCCGGTAAGCCGTATGCTCGGGGACGCAGGCGTAGAGCGCCAGAGGCGACCGTGCCATCGATCCAAGTGATGCGACCCAAATGATGCGACGCTTGGTCGCCAAACGTGAGTGATCCGAACCGACGGTTCGGATCACTTCGATGAACACAACCGAGGAGGGTCATGTGTTTTTCTACTTTCACGGTCTAACGAACCGCGATCGGATCGAAGGGTCAGCCCGAGAGAATTTCCCCCGACTTACCCACCCGATCGTTCGAGCGTTTAGCGCCGGTTGTAACCGCCGCTACCGCCGCCGCGTTGGCTACCGCCGCCACCGCCACCGCCACCGCCACGATACCCACCACCGCCACCGCCGCCGCCGCCACGATCTTCACGCGGCTTGGCTTCGTTGACCGTCAGCGGCCGACCATCATGCTGCTTGTCATGCAGGGCCTGAATGGCCGTGCGTGCGCCATTGTCTTCGCTCATTTCGACAAAACCGAACCCTTTGCTGCGGCCGGTGTCGCGATCCTGAATCACTTCAGCACTACGAACTTCACCGAACTCCGAGAACAGCTCTTCCAAACTGGCGCTGGTGACGCTGTAGCTCAGATTACCGACATACAATTTCTTGCCCACTTTCCAACTCCGAAAACTTAAAAACCATTCGACCTACGTTCAATTTTGCTTCTCGGTCGACTAAGAAGCGTGATCACCAGGCGGTGATCTATCCAGAGGGAAAGACGTGAGAAAGGTGGGTCGGTCTAACAAGAAACACGACTGTGCATTCCGCATCTGTCGAACCAGAAGTCGGAGAGTGTAGCAGAGAACGGCTTGGGGTCCGATAGCAGAAATCCTGCGAAGCGCGAGAAAAGGACGAATGTCCCAGACCGCGCTTCGTGGCCCCTGGGTTCTTCAATAACGCTTGATCCAGACCCACGAGACGGTGGCAAGCATCGATTCCACGATGACCTGTGTGATCCGAGCAAGGATCGCGAGGACCAACGCCTCGGGGCCACCCAATAGCGGTTCAAGAAGGGTCGCAAGCACCAACTCTCGAACGCCCGCGCCACCGGGTAGCATGGTGACAAACCCTGCGACGAACGCTAGCGTGACCGCGGCAAAGCACGGGAGGTACAACGCCACCGGACCGATCGCTTGCCCCGCGGGGATCGCCATGGCGACGCAGGTCATGGAGATGCCGAACAGCCACCAGGTGACGCCGCTCCAGAACCAGGCGAAAAGGACATCGCCGGATCGCCAGCTGAACTGGAGCTGTCCGCGCGACACCATTCGACGTTGCACCATCCAGCGAACGAGTGGCGGCATCGTCGCCGTTGCAGCCCCCAATGACATCAGCGCGGCCGTCCATTTCATCCACGCCGGAACGTCCATCGCCGTGATCACGGCCAGTGAAAACGCCGCACCGATCGCGATCAACGTGAGCGTTTCCATCATGATTGCCACCGCCGTCTCCAGCAGCGTCACGCCCCGACCACCGCGTCGCAGAAGGTCGGAGCGGATCAAGATCACCATCGCTTTACCGGGAACGTATTTCCCGAGGTGACCGATCAGTTGGGCCGCGATCGCTTGCATTAGCGGAATCTCGCGTCCGAGCGTTCGCAGGGCCCGGTGCAAAACCAGCGCGGCGGGGATCAGCCCAATCGCGTAGAAACATCCAGCGAGGACCAGCCATCGGCTGCGAATGTCGTCAATCGTCAGCCTCGCCTCACCGCTGGAGACCTTCCACTGATCGATCGCTTTGTAGACGGTCCACACCAGCGCGGCGACGACGACCATCGTGACCAACCACTTGGCGGCGACCAGCCAAGACGGGCCGAGCCGGCGGTCATGGGGAAGGGGGCGTGAAGGATCGTGCGGTGTTGCCATAAACTACGCGCGGTCAACGATTGACCGCAAACCTGCGAAGACGTGATCGATGAAATTGGATAGGGAGCGAGTGAAACGATGGCAAAACGAAACCCGACGACGAATCGCCCCTCATCTCCGCCGATTCCGGACGCTGCCATTGTCACTTCAACGCAGTCGGACCGTTCGCTCGGCGGAGTCGCTGTTGCCAAAATCTTCTCGATTTCGATGTTGACCATCGCGATCGTTGTGATCGGAGTGCTGTTCTACCAGGTGATGGCCAGCTTCTTCGTTCCGCTTTTTTTGGCGGCGCTGTTGGTTGTCATTTTTCGTCCGGTTCATGAGAGGATCCTCCAACGCGTTGACGGTCGGACCAGGATAGCGTCGATCTTGACGACCGGCTTCATTCTGCTGCTGGTCCTATTGCCCGCCACACTCGTGATCTCGATCGCCGCGGCCCAAGGGATCGCATTCACCCGACAGCTCAGCTCGACCGGTTTGTCCAATTCACTCGACCGGCTACGCGACAGCTTGTCGTTAACCATGCCCCACGCCGAGACGTTCCGTGGGCTCGAAGAACAGGTGGAGGCGCTTCGAGATCCGAGCGTCACTTCAGCAGCGATTGAACGTTTCGATGACACCGAGGATGCCATCACGTTCCTACAAGCCGAGTTGGGCCATCAGGGCGACATGGCGCTGGCCGGTGCAAATGACGAGGTCCTTGAACGGTTGTTGGCGGACCTTGAACGGCTGAGACGATCCGCCGCGGAGGTCGCGGGGCTGGTGGGGTCGGAAGACCCGATCCCCCGCCAAATCGCACGCGCGAGGTACGGAGACCACTACATTGAACTTCGCCACTCGCTGCGTGAGTGGACTCAGTCGCTGTTGGGGACTTCGGTCTGGGCACAACTTCGTTATTTGGCCAATCCAAGCGAGTCAGAAATTCAAGCTTTGATTGCCGGTGCCCAGGACTATATCCAGCCTCGGGTTCTGCCGCTGACACAAGTTGCGGGTCGCTTTCTCTTCCAGTCGCTGATCGGCATCGGAATCCTGATCATTGCGGTTTACTTATTCTTCGCCGACGGCCGCGGGATGGTGACGACTTTGATGCGACTAAGCCCGCTGGACGATGAATACGAGCGACGTCTTTTGCTGCAATTCGACCAGACCAGCCGTGCGGTGGTGCTGGCAAGTGTCTTGAGCGCGCTCGCGCAGGGCATTCTCGCCGCACTGGCCTATTGGTTTTTCGGGCTTCCCTCGGTGATTCTGCTGTTCATGGCGACAACCTTCATGTCTCTCGTCCCATTCCTCGGCGCCGCCGCGATCTGGGTTCCTGCAGCGATCTATCTCGGGTTCGTCGAGCAGCGTTTGGTCGCCGCCGCGATCCTGGCCGTTTACGGCACACTCGTCGTCGGCACCATCGACAACGTGATCAAGATGTTCGTTCTCCAGGGGCGATCGCAGCTGCATCCGCTGCTGGCACTGTTGAGCGTGTTGGGTGGGATGCAGGTGTTCGGCCCGATCGGAATCCTGGTTGGTCCGATGGTGGTGGTCTTTCTGCAGACCCTTCTAGAAATCCTCAATCACGAGCTCGAATCGCAAACAGGCAAGGAGCTCGTCGCGAGTACGGATCCCCAGCCGCAATCGCCCGTTGAAGTCAATTTGGAGTCATAACGAGTGTCGATCCAACGAGAGGAACGACTAGGGCGGGTCTGTGCCCAAGTCCGCCAAACGGCATTGCTGCAAACCGCCGCCGACACACTCGAGTGGGATGAGCGGACCGGGATGCCGAGGTTGGCGAGTGATTACCGCGCCGATCAAGTCGCTTCGCTGCGGCGGTTGGTACACGAACGTCGAACCGATAGGCGTCTCGGGGACGATCTTGAGGAATTATCGGGTCAATTTGCCGACGACGATCCGCACGGCGCGGAATCGACGACCGTGCGTGAGTTGCTTCGTGATTGGAAACGCGATTGGCGCCTCCCCGTCGATTTGGTGGCCGAAATCTCTCACGCAACCGTGCGTGGACAACACGTGTGGGATGCCAGCCGAAAGGCTGACGATTTCATGCACTTCGCATCGTCGCTCAAGCGAATCGTGTCGCTCAAACGTGAGGCGGGCGAGGCGATGGCCCTCGGGGGCGACATTTACGAGGCACTGGCAGACGAATATGAGCCAGGAGCCAAAGTGGCCCAATGGCGAAATGTGCTCGAGGAGCTCCGCGAGCCGTTGGTGGCGATCGTCTCCGAGTTCGCCACCAAGGACGGTCCGCTTTCCCACGGTCCAACGGACGCCCCACTTCGAGCCGTGACTTCGATCGACCGGCAACGTCAACTCAGCCGGAGCGTCGCGGCAGCGGTCGGGTTTGACTTTGATCGTGGACGTCTCGATGAAACTTCACATCCATTCTGCACCAATCTTGGCCCGAACGATTGCCGAATCCTCACTCGATTTGATCCGAAGTGGCTTCCCGCGGGGCTTTACGGCACGTTGCATGAGGCCGGTCACGCCATGTACGACCAAGGGTTGCCGACGCAGTGGTATGGGTTGCCTCCGGGCAGCTACGTCTCGCTCGGCATTCACGAGTCACAATCGCGGTTGTGGGAGAACTTGGTCGGACGTTCGAGGGCATTTTGTCAGTGGATTCAACCTTTGCTCGGGGGTTTGTTTCCGCGGGCGCTTGGCGACTTAACGGTCGATGGCCTCTACCGTGCCGTCAATGTCGTCGCGCCGAGCCTGATTCGTGTTGAGGCCGATGAGGCGACGTACAATCTGCACATCATCGTCCGTTTTCAGCTCGAAACGGACCTGATTGCCGGAACTCTCGATGTCGAGGATCTGCCTGCCGCTTGGAACGAGGCTTATGAAAAAAACTTTGGCATACGGCCACCGTCGGATGCCAGCGGCGTACTGCAAGACGTTCACTGGAGCGCAGGGCTGTTCGGGTACTTCCCGACTTACACGCTAGGTAATCTTGCGGCGGCACAGCTTCATGAGGCTGCCAAGGTGGCGATCGGCAATCTCGATGTCCTGATTGCGAGCGGTAATTTTCGGCCGCTGCTCGAGTGGCTGAGAGAGCACATTCACCGTCACGGCCGATGCTTCTCCTCGGCGGAACTTATCCTGAACGCGACAGGCAAAGCGTTATCCGCCGACGCCTTGCTGCACTCGCTGCGACAGAGACAACTCGAACTACGGGAGACTTGAAGCGGAAGTGAAAGTTTGCGGATGGCGATAGTTGGTGGAAAGCCTTGACTTGGCTGGCGGATTGAATCCTATAATGGACGCATGCGAGCGCAGCGAATCACTAGTCGACCGCCTAAGTGGTGCATCCCCTGGATGTGTCTTGGGCTGGTTCTGTTCCCAGTGGTCTCTCGCGGCGACTGCTGTTGCAAAAATGCACAGACGGAGGAGAGCGCGGCGGAGCGTGGTGGATGCTGTGGGCCTGCGGGGTTGACCGCGGACGTCCTCGATCGCCAACGCGAGGTTTCAAGTTCTTGTTGCCAGAAGGGTCGCGGCCAGCAGGGCTCAGGTCACGAAGGCTGTGACGACCATCGACTCGGCGATGCCTCGAGGTCTCTGCTCTCCTGCGAGTGTCGCTGCGCGATTTCAACTGGCGATGTTTCCTGGGCACTGGCGCACGACCGCAGCGTGTCCGAGAACTTTGAGCTGGTTCAGGCCTCGTACTTTGTGTCCGAGCTACTGCCTAGCCGTGATGTCGACGGCGTTGCAGTTAGCTCGGTCACTTCCGGTCTCTCGGCACAGCATCACTGTGCCCTCTTGTGTCGTTGGCTGAAATGATCCCTGGCGGACGATTGATTCGCTTTTGATCTAGTTTTTCAGTTTGACACGATTTTTGGAGACTTGGGATATGTTCAAGGCACTTTCGTTTGCCGCGGTGATGTTGTTGATCGGTACGGGAGGGGGTTTTGCCCTCCGGTCGACGTCCGCAGGCATCAACTCGCCTGCAAGTTCAGCGACCTGCGGCAGTGGTGCGGCGTGCGCGAGCACCGGCCATTGTGCGTGCGGTCAGTGCGACGCGGGGTGCGGTTGCTGCGTCGATGAGGCGTGCATCTGCAACGATTGCGGTTGCAGCGTCTGCGGGTGCTAACGGGCCACGGGGAGGCGGCGCTGATTTGCAGCCGCTAACGTGGACCTAATCCGCCGGAAGGATAGAACGAGTCGACGGCCCGAAGGGTGGTCGGCTCGTTCATTTTTCGTTCAACGAGTCGATCGTTCACCGCCGGTTTCCGCGGTGCGCCAGATTCTCAGGGGTTTGCCGAGCGCGGCGCGGTTGCGGCGCGGTCTAACGAAGGCCGCTGTCGACGCTCTCCAATTGCATCGAGCCCTCGATATCATCCGGGAACAGCGTCCACACCGGGACGCGGCGGTTCATTTGCTCGGTGACGCGCTTGATCGCTTCGTCAATTTTTTCCTTTTTCACTTTCTCTCGAATCTCATCCTGCAACTCGCTCAACGGTCGAACCCCAGCGGGGCGTCGTTCAAGCACACGGACGATGTGCATGCCCGTTTCATCTTCGATGATTTCGCTCATCACTCCGATCGGCAGGCTAAAGATTTGTTGCTCGAGCCGGTCCGAAGCGAGAGAGCCACGATTGGTCCATTCGTGAAGCCCACCACGGGCGGCGAACGGCTCGTGGCTCTTGAGTTTGGCAACGGCCTGCATGCTACCGCCGAAATAGGCCTCTTTCCCCATTTCGATGATCGCCATCAGGGTCGATTCGCGGGTCCCACTTTTTTCAAACGAGGCGGTCAACTGTTCCCAGCGGGCTTGATCTTTAGTCCGGTAGTCCTCGACGTGGTCTTCATAAAACTGTTGGATTTCAACCAAGTTGACGTCGGGATCCTTGGGTATCGCATCGGAGCGGTAAAGGTGCGCCAGCATCTGATCGATGAAATCTCGGCGGTGAGATTCGAACGAGCTTCCGATCTCTCGAAGACGACGATCGACATCGTCAATGGTGTTCACATCGAGCTTCTCATACAGTCGGGGCAGTTCGGATTCGGTGAACATTTGACGCGCTCGCGCCTGTAGTTTCTGCTCGGCCTCGCGGCGTTTATCCGCGGCTTGGGTACCCACCTGAGATAGCAGGAACGACTCTCGGAGCATCTTGAGCTGGATGGTCTGCGACAGAAGTGAGCGAAACATGACCGCTCGCATGTAGTGAAGCTCCTCGGCCGAGGGCGTACTTTCTGTCTTTTCCGTGATCTCTTTGACACGGCCCTCAATTCTTGGGAGCAAATCACCCGCCAGAACAGGTGTGTTTCCCACGACGGCGACCACGGCTGCCGGGTCTTCCGGTACGTTCGTCGCGAGAGCCCGACGTATTTCCTGCGGGGAGGGGCCTTCGGCGTAAGTGTTTGCAGGCGGGAAGGGGCCGAACCCAACAGCAGCAAATGCCAAACACGCGAGCAGCGGGCCCAGGGAGGGTTGGTGACAATTCATGGCAATGAAGCAAAGGAGAAACGCGACGCTCGGGCCGGCTGCCGTCGCTGCGCAGAATCCTGCCGTCCGATTGCCTGGCTTGTAACCCTGATCGAATCCTGGAATCAAGACGGATCGAAATCGGGTAAAATGGGGTCAGTAGCGTTAGGCCATCCAACCGCAGCCCGGATACCGCGAGCCGGCCTCCGGACGGGATCACCCACGAAAAATCGCCAATGACAAACGATCACCTAAGTGAATTGTTGAAACAATTGCACCAAGAGCTAGCGTTGACCGACCAATTGGATCCTGACCAAGTCGATCAACTTCGCGATGCCGTTTCCGAAATTGAAGACGCGATTGCTCGGGAAGAAGTCGATGAGGAAGCGACGCCGCCGATCGTTCAGCGGCTCCGTGATGCAGCCGAGGAGTTCGAGCAGTCGCATCCAGCGTTGACCAATACCATCGGTCGTGTGGCCGATGCGCTTTCACAGCTCGGCATTTGAGCGATTCTCTATGGCGTCGCTGCTATCAAGCGAAAGACCTCATCCAATCGCTGTCGGATCAGGTGACTCCACAATCGATATCCCACGTCATTCTGATGCAGACGATCTTCGCGGAACAGTTCGCTGCGAGGTTTCTTGCTCACGTCGAGATACAGCTCCGCGGTGGCGACGAAGTAAACGCCCGGCTCGATCAACGCCAATTCTCGAAGCATTGCGTTGACCTCGCGAATTTGCGGCCAGGCCTCGAATCGGCTCGGCGTTGGCGTCACTTCAATGAGGAACACGGGTGCCTCGGCGTTATGCCGGCGCGACACTTCGATCAACCTTCTAACCCAAGATACGACTTTATCGAGCGGCGGGTCTTCTGGTTTTCCGAGGATGTCATTTCCGGCGAAGACGGCTAATCCGCGATACGCGTGCGGGGTGATCAGACGTTCGGCAAAAACCGCCAAATCACTGAATCGAGCTCCTCCGTAGCCGCGACGAATCACGCGGTAGGGAGCCATATCCGTGGCGATCGATTCCCACAATCGGACGCTGCTGCTACCGATGAAAAGGATCGGGTCTGGAGGCAAGGTTTCGGTGCGATCGAGTTTTTCGAGTTCCTGGACCGCCGTATCCCAGCGTCGCATCGCGGCATCGCGAACGTCGGCTAGCGAGTCGACTTCGTTCGCGGCGATGAGCGCCGCCGCCCTCAACTTCAACGAATGGGCCCTGTCCTTTGCCTCCGCCTCAGCCTGATCGATCGGAAACGCGTCGACCTTGAACGGGGCGCTGAATCCGGTCGACTTGCGGTACGCCGCCGAACGCTGGCTGAATCGCAAAAAAAGGCGGTCACGGAACTGCTGTTGCTCGGACGTGGGTTCTGCCTTCTGATCGGGCGGCAACGAAATTCCCGTCAAGCTGCGCAGCACCGCCTGGGCATCTTGGCGATTGCAGCCCAATCCCTCCAAGACAGCGAGTGCCATCACGGCGTGACCTTCCAACGGCGGATGAACCCCATCACCGTACCGGTACGCCGGATCCTCGCCCCGCGCCTGCTGCAGAAAACGATCGGTTGAGGCGTGCAAATCGATCACTCGATCCACCGCCGGGTGATCGTTCATCGATTTGGCAGTCTCGCCGAGTGCAAGGAGCGTCTGGTCGTATTTCGGGTAGGGATTTTTGTAACCGTAAGGCTCGACTTGGCTGCCCGAAGGCCGATGGATGGATGCATCGACCCCAGCCTGAGTGGACTGCAGGTCGAAGGAGGGAGGCGTCAGCAGGATCAATTTGGCCCCGTGGGCTTCAACGGCCTCGGTCAAGTGTTGCAACCCCTCGCGATACGCCTCAATGATCCGCGAGTCTGCCGGATGATAGATGCCGTCATTCATGCCGTAGCAGGCAACAACCCAATCCGGCTGGGTTAGATCGAGCGCCCGAGCGAGCCGCTCACGCAGTTGTGGGCGAGGAAACGGATGCACGGGCTCGGTCAATCCCGAAACCGTCTCGCTACTGAGCCCGACGCCGACCACATCGAGTCGAAGATCGGGATACGCTGCCCATAGGTAGGATTCGGCTAATGCGACGTAACGACCATCCTGCGTGATGCTGTCGCCGAGGAAGAGTACCCTTTGGCCATCCGCGAAGGGCAACTCGCCCCATGCGAGGGAAGGCGATGCAAGCAGCGCCGTAACGACAGCGAGGAAAAGGAATCGCGTCGACATCATGCGGCGTCCGAGGAGAGGAGGGAGGGATACGACCCGGTTGGCCGCGATATGATAACTCACCGCGGACGAGCATGCCGCTTAAGCCATGTTCCAAAATGGATGGCCGTCACTTGTTCGATCAAGAGTCCCTTCGATGCGTGGTAATTGGATGCTTCACTGGGCGCTGTCATTCCTCCTATTGAGTGCGGGATCGGCGCTCGCGGAGACGCCCCACGGCACGACGACGGGGACCGTCCCGGCATTGTCGATCGAGTCCCTCTACCATCCGAGCGATCGGTTTGCATATGTCCAGTCGCCAACACCCTCATTTCGTTGGAGTACGCGTGAGGCCGGCGAATCGGTGCTAATGGTGCGGCGGCCAGATGGTTGGAAGGAGATTGATCCGCTCGCTCAGACCGAATCGGACTCGGCTATAGCGCAGCGGCTTGTGGATCAACTCACGGGCCTTGAGCTCGGGGACGCCGATCACGTTTCCGTGCTGGTCGACAAGTGGATCGGTGATCCGGATCGGTCGCTTGATAAGGACGTCTTGGTGTCGGACGGGTCGATCGCGTTGGTGGGTCTGGATACCACGCCGCGATGGTTGATTAAAGACGCCGCGAAAAGCTGGCAGGAGGTCTCCCTCAGTCCCGACGCAACGTGTCTGGCGTACGTCACTGAAGGCGACCTGCATGTCCGTCGGATCGCCTCGGAGGAAACGATCCGGGTCACCGATGATGGCGGACCGACCAAGCTCAATGGGATACTCGACTGGGTTTATCAAGAAGAAATCTATGGGCGGGGACAGTTTCGCGGCTACTGGTGGCGATCCGATTCGCGGGGAATCGCATTTCTGAGTTTGGACATTTCGTCGGTCGGTGAGTACCCGATCGTGACCAGCGACTCACCGCGTGGCGGCGTGGTCCAGCAAAGGTATCCGAAGGCTGGCGACGCCATTCCCGTGGCAGAACTTTGGGTCGCATCGTTGGACGATGTCACTGGTTGTGGAGCATGCGTCCGGAGGATTGTCAGTGCGACCATCGACCAACCCGTGCTCATCACTCGTGTCGGATGGCGTGATGACTCAAACGATCTAATTTTTCAAACCGCAAATCGGCTGCAAAACGACCATCGCCTGTGGAGGATCGACATCACCTCCGATTCGTCTCCCCAAGCCATTTTGCGAGAACACATCGACCGCTGGCTCGAAATATCGGATTTACCCAGGTGGCTCAATCGGCGTGAGTTCCTGAGGTTAAGCGACTGGCCCGGCGGGCGTCGGCGGCTTTGGAAGATAGACGCCGACACGGGCATTCGGCAGGCCGTGACACCTGAAGACTTTGACGTGCGCGACGTGCTAGAGGTCCGCCCCGATGGTTCGGCGGCGTGGTTGGTCGGTGACGCCGCGAGAGGTTCGGCGGGGCAACAGCTCTACAGGGTCGACCTGCAGGTCACGGATGAATCGCTCGAGATGACGCAAGTGACGGATGACCAAATGCCCTGGCACGCCGTTACGATCAGCGATGACGGCCGTTGGATGGTTGATCTCGCAAGCTCGCTCGTGTCACCGGTCTGTGCGACGCTCTCGTCCATCGACGAACGGCTGCCTCCGACCCAAATGCTATGGAATCAGGAGACCGTTGTTTTGCCCGGGTCCAAAACGCCGGTGGAATCGGAGGACGGAGCGGTGGCCAGCGAGGGCGTTCCGTCAGCCGATGCGGTGCCGGAACACGGCTGGGCGGAAGTCCAGTGGGTCACGATCACGACGTCCGATGGCCTAGCGCTGCCCGCATATGTCGTCATGCCCGCGCGTTCCGGTGACAAACCAGCTCCCGTATTGTTCGAAGTTTATGGCGGGCCGTTGGCCGCCTCGGTCAGGGACCAATGGTCCGCAAACCGGTACCTATGGCATCAACTACTTGCCGCCCGAGGAATCGCGGTGATCGTTGTCGACAATCGCTCGAGCGGCGGTCGTGGACTGAAAGACAGTTGGGAAATTCATCGACGAATGGGAGCGGTTGAGGCGATGGATCTCCAACACGCGGTCGATTGGCTGTGCGAACAACCTTGGGTCGATCGCGACCGGATCGCACTGCGGGGTTGGAGCTTCGGCGGTTTCTTGACGTTGCACTCGATGACCACGAGCGATCGATTTGTCGCAGGTGTGGCGGGAGGAAGCGTTACCGATTGGCGACACTACGATGCGATCTACACCGAACGCTACATGGGGCTGCCGATCGAAAACGCCGCCGGATACGACGCAACCTCCCCGGTCCTCGCCGCCAATCGACTTCACGGGCGGGTGTTGTTGTTGCACGGAGAAGCCGACGACAATGTCCACGTCGCCAACACGCTGCGGATGGCCGGGGCTCTGCAGAAGGCGGGTAAGCCTTTTGACATGATGATCTACCCCGGCGAGGGGCACTCGATTCGCGAACCGATGGCTACCTATCACCTGATGAGCACAACACTCGAGTTCCTCGAGCGGCATTTGGTCTCCGGTTGCTCACTCGCCGGTGACTAGGGCATTAGCGACTTGACCAAGTCATCCACGGCAAAGGGTTTCGCCGCAACGAACACTTCGCCGGCCGCCACGCCCGCCGCCGTTCCGCTGACGAGCGCCGCCGCACGCACGCGTTGCTCAATGTAGGGCTTGCCCGCGAATTGAGTCTCGTAGCAAAGAACCGATTGAACCTTCGCGTCGAGCGTGGCGCCAATGTCAACGGTCAAGTGACTGGCTTCTCCGGGGATTAAATCAGGTTCAAACGCCAACCGGAAATAAAGTTGCCTCGAGATCGCGTGCACGCAAAGGCCGCCGAAGTAGTCATCCCATTTGGTCAAGCGACTGTAGAAGACCGCGGCGTCGGTGATCTGCATCGCCTGGAAATGGTCGGGCGAAGCCATCGGAGTCTTGGCGCCAAAGCCGATCACGAGTCTTGGCCGCCAGCGGCGAAATTCGGTCGCGAGCGCCACGCGATTCTCGAAATTGTCGAACAGCCGCCGATTGGGTAATTGCAGGTTGATCCGCTCGTGAATCCCGAGCACTTTGGCGGCGCGATCGGCTTCGGCCAAACGAACTTCGGGGCCCGGCGACCCCGGGGTGGGCTCGCCATCGGTCAAATCGACAATACCGACTCGATATCCCTGCGTGACCAGTTTAGCCAGCGTGCCTCCGCACGCGATTTCGACGTCATCGGGATGCGCGCCAACTGCGATCACATCCAGGCGCTCCGGCAATGTCGACTCCATGTCGGCTGTTCTCAGGGTGAAATGTCAGGGAGAATTCTGGTCAGGCTTCACGCGGACGCATTGATCTTAGCCGCATCGCACACGGTGCCCGTCAGATTCTCAATCACATCACCAAAATGCCTTCCGCACCATCCCCCGTCTCCCACTGGCGGCGGACTTCCCGCAGGCCGTAGGCGCAAAGTTCGAAATGCTCGCTGAGCCTGAGCAACAGTTCGCATGGCGGTCGCTCCTGCCCACCTTCGATTTCGGCCGCGATCCGGTAGGATCGCTTGCCTTGCCGACAATAGTCGATGAACCCGTCGGCCGATCCGCGGCCTTGAACGGCTCTCAGACTTTCGGGGTACATCCCGGTCCAAAAGAGCGTGAAGTCACCGATGTGTTGATGGACTTCCCGTTTCGCAACGCCAATTCGCCTTTCAGCTTCGCACATCATTTGCACGACCTCGGTCGCTGGCCTTCCTGACCCACGGCGAATCCGGTGCAACGCATCGGTTCGAACGAAGCGGAGCAAGAGATTGCTCAAGTAGTCGATCATCTCAACGTCAGCGACGCCCAGGTGCGACTGAAAAATGCATTCGCTGAGCCCCGCAAAGAACCGATCGAGCGCCGAACGGCGGTCAGCATCGGCGCGATCGCCGCGCGAATGGAGGGGCGAGTCGTTGTCAGGCAACACGATGTCAACTCCCTGATCCGGTCGAGTGACACCGAGTCGGCTCCGTCCGAGCCGACTCGGGGGAACAACGCGAAATCGATCGACAGGAAATACCCGCGATCTTCACGTGGGCTTCTGGTACGCCTGAAATCTACGGATAGTCACCTTTGCGGCGTCGGTCAATAGAAAATTGATTCGAATCCCGTCGTTCATTCGTTGCGTCCGACTGAACGCCGTTTATCGCGATCTTATGGTCGGATGAACGGCTACCGATTGTTTTACGGCGACGGCGATCGTCCGGTTCGCCGCTTCGGTGTGGCGACCGATGCTCCCGTCATGGAGCGAACGTTTGTTGCAACCGCCAGGATGACCAGAACCGCGATAATCGCCATGGTTTGCTTGTTTGCCGAGAGTTTGCAGCCACCGAGCGCGTAGGTCCGATGCAGACACTTGTTGAGCCGCACTGGCTTCTGAACGAACGAAGACGCGCTTCCCTCACGATCGATGGCGCCACCTCCAATCGGCTCGAACCGCGAGTCGAGTGCGCCCGACCGTCCGTCTCGTTAGAGATCCATCCTCCCCTTCAATTGCTAGCCGAGTATCGATTCATGTCGGACACCGATTACGCAGCACCGGATGAGTCATTGATGATGGCGCGTCCCCAAGTCGATCCTGACGGTGACATGTTTGTCGATCGGCGGAAGACACCCCGCGGACGGTCGGCGGCGCAATCGCCACTGGAAACCTACCTTCGCGAGATCAATGAGACTTCGCTGCTTTCGGCCGAGGAGGAGGTTCAATTGGCGGCGAGAATCGCCATGGGCGATGTTTACGCTCGCGACCGCATGGTCCGCGCCAATCTGAGGTTGGTCGTCAATATTGCCCGTGGGTACACCGGCAAGGGACTGGGGCTTCAGGACTTGATCGAGGAGGGAAATCTGGGGTTGCTCCGCGCCGTCGAGGGCTTCGACCCAAAAATTGGAACGCGATTCAGCACGTACGCCAGCTACTGGATCAAACAGTCGATCAAGCGAGCTTTGATCAACAGTGCCAAAACGATTCGAATTCCCGCGTACATGGTCGAACTGCTCAGCAAATGGAGGCGCGCCACCGCAAGACTGAACGACGAACTGGGAAGAACACCGACTCAGGAGGAGATCGCTCGTGTCCTGGGGTTGCCGAAGAAGAAACTGCCGATCATCCGGAAGGCGATTCGAATCAGCAACAGCAACCCGCAGAGCGATCAGAATGAGGCGGGATGGTCATTGGGTGATATGGTCACCGATGAACGGCTCAAGGCACCCGATGAGGAGATGCTCGACCACGACATTCTGCGGCATGCCATGAGTCTTCTGAGCGGCCTCGACGAACGTGATGCGACGGTTCTCAAACTACGATTCGGGCTCGACGGCAGCGAACCCCATACTCTGAAGGAAATTGGCGCCGAACTCGGACTGACCCGCGAGCGAGTGCGTCAGATCGAAACCGAGGCACTCCGGCGTCTGGCCGACGGGTTGACGGACCCACGCGAGCGGATGGGGTACTAGGATGGCACTACCCGATCCGAGTGAATTTGCTGGTAGTCCGCCCTCGTCGCCGACCCATGCACCCGTGGAGATCGCTGAACCACTCGCACCGTGGGGTGATCGGCTTTTTCAGGCGGTGACCCAGACGCGCTCGGTCGTTTGCGTCGGGCTCGACCCGCGTGCCGATGGATTGCCCGGTACGCTCGCCGTATCGGAGCCACGAGATCACGCATCGCTTGCGTTGGCCTACCAAACGTTTTGCATGGGGATCATCGACGCGGTGGTCGGACTTGTTCCCGTCGTTAAGCCCCAGTCGGCGTTCTTTGAGCAGCTTGGCCCGGCCGGAATGACCGCGCTCGCGCGGGTGGTCGATTACGCTCGCGCGTGTGGCCTGTTGGTCATCATGGATGCCAAACGCAACGACATCGGAAGCACCGCCGAAGCCTATGCGGGGGCGTACTTGGGCCAGGAAAGTGCCTGGCGATGCGACGCGTTGACCGTAAGTCCCTACTTGGGATCCGAGAGCTTACAACCCTTCATTGAACGCTGCGGTGGCACCGGATCAGGAATCTTTGTGCTCGTCAAGACTTCAAACCCCGGCGGAGGATTCCTGCAGGATCTGGTGGTCGAGGAGCGTCCCATCTATCGCCATGTTGCATCGTTGGTCAGCGAACTCAACCTGGTGACGGTGGGACGGTTCGGCTATGGCGCCATCGGCGCGGTGGTCGGGGCGACCTACCCGCGACAGCTGGAGGAACTGCGAGAGGTACTGCCTGGCTGCTGGATCCTGGTCCCTGGGTTCGGCGCGCAAGGTGGCGCCGCGAGCGACGTCGCCGGTGGATTC
>JBGTCJ010000237.1:0-6693 GCA_041748895.1 Pirellulaceae bacterium | reverse complement strand
CTGGTTTGAATGGTTGCGTCTTCCTCCTGACTGAGCACGGTGCCCTCGACCGACGTGACCGAATGGGCGCGAAGTGGTGTCCAACCCGAAAACCCTTCCCGCTTGACGAGAAGCTTTTGCTTTCTCAGCCAGGGAAGGAATTCTCGCTCAGCTTGCTCAAGAATCGCTGCCTCGACCTTCCGGCGACCGTCTACAATCCGCTCCGCTTCGTCGAGCGACGGCTGAACGTTGGAAGATCGATAGGAAAGGTAGGGCTTGGCTTTGTCGCCGGCCTTGCCGTCTTCGTCGATGCTATTGAAGAAGGCGGCGAGGCTGTAATAGTCGTGGTGGGAGATGGGGTCGAATTTGTGCGAGTGGCACTGCACGCATCCGAGAGTCAGACCGAGCCAAACCGTGCCGGTCGTGTTGACCCGATCGATCACGTAATCGACTCGAGATTCCTCCGGGTCGCGTCCGCCTTCACCGTTGGTCATGTGGTTGCGATGAAAGCAGGTCGCCAAGATCTGTTCCGCCGTTGCATCCTGCAGAAGGTCGCCCGCGAACTGTTCGATCGTGAACTGGTCAAAGGGCATGTTGTTGTTGAAAGCCTGCACGACCCAATCGCGCCAGGGCCAATTGGTACGGGTTGCGTCGGCCTGGAATCCATCGGTGTCGGCGTATCTGGCCGAATCGAGCCACCACATGGCCATCCGCTCGCCGTGGTGCGGTGACTGCAACAGCCGATCGACCAAACGGTCAACCGCATCAGGCTCTCGATCCGATAGAAACGCGTCCACCTCCTCCAAGGTTGGCGGCAAACCGATGAGGTCGAACGACAGTCGGCGAATCAGCGTGGTGCGGTCGGTGGGAGCCGATGGCGGCAGGCCTTGACGCGAAAGTTTGTCGCGGACAAATGCGTCGATCGGATGCAAATCGGGGTTCGGGACCACGTCACGGCGAGGACGTTCGAACGCCCAGTGGCGGCCCCAAGTGGCGCCATCGGCGATCCACCGGCGAAGCGTTTCGATCTCGTCTTGCGTCAGTGGCTTGCGGTGCGATTCGGAAGGCGGCATCAGCAGATCGGGATCGTCGCTGGTGACGCGGGCAAGCAACTCACTGGCATCGGGATCGCCGGCCACGATCGCGGCATACCCGCCTCGATCACCCAAGGCGTCGTCTTGAAGGTCCAAACGCAAATCGGCCCCGCGATGGCCTTCGTCGGGACCATGGCAATGGAAACAACGGTCCGAGAGGATCGGCAAAATATCCCGGGCAAAACGAATCGAATCCTCCGCCATCGTCGTTGACGCAGTGACCACCGCGAAGCAAAGAAACCAACACTTCATAGGCATCATCACGGACTCAGCATTTCACACCGCGGGGCGCATCATTCTGGCATCATGAATCGTCGATCCCGCCCAAAGGCTCGTCGACGGCCAGGCAACGGACGGGTCGCGAGGGTATGACCCGGTCAGCTGATGCCACCATGATACCGAAAGCGTCCGTTAGGGGCTTCAAATCGGTCGACAACGACCCGAATTCACAAGGTGACAACTTGACGGGTCAGTCCGGCGAGACGTCGACAAGCGAAAGCAGGTCGCCAATGGTTCGATGCGATTCGATGGGATGTCGCAGCGGCAGGTCGGGGCGAATGTGGTAATGATTCTGACGGCCGATTTTCTCGCGTTCTAAAATGCCGGCTGATTCAAGATCGGCAATGATCCGCTGGACGTCTCCAGGCGTTTGGACCAAAGTGGCGATTGCTTGACCGCGTCCACGATGGTGAGACGCCGGGGCAGATCGCCTACGCTTGCAAAAGTTCTGCTAACCTATGCGCACGATTGTTTGGACTCCCGCCCAGTCTTTTCCAGGTGCCGCCCGCCATGTCCGATGCTTCCGTGAGCAAACCGCCTGCCGATCGCTCGATCACCGGTCAGATTGATCACGTCCTCATCGAGGATCGCCTTTTCCCGCCTTCCGCCCAGTTCACCGCCCGGTCGGTCATCAGCTCCGATTCGCAGTACGAGACGATGTACCGCGCGGCTCGAGACGACCGTGACGCATTTTGGAAGGCGGAGGCGCTCGAGCATTTGCACTGGTTTGAGCCCTTCACGGAAGTTTGTCAGTGGGATCCGCCCCAGGCGAAGTGGTTTGTCGGAGGCAAGACCAATGCGAGTTTCAATTGTGTCGACGCGCACGTCGAGGCGGGTCTCGGCGATCGCGTCGCGATCCTTTGGGAGGGTGAACCGGGTGACACCCGCGTACTTACCTATGCCGAGCTGCGACGCGAGGTGAGCCGGTGCGCCGAAGCGTTGCTTTCGCTCGGTGTCGGTTGTGGAGACGTCGTCAGCCTCTACATGCCGATGACACCCGAATTACCGATCGCCATGCTCGCCTGTGCCCGGATCGGTGCGGTTCACAGCGTCATCTTCGCGGGCTTCAGTGCCGATTCGATTGCCGATCGCAACAACGACGCGTCGGCAAAATTGATGATTACGGCGGACGGGCTCTATCGCCGCGGAAAAGTGCTGCCGCTCAAATCGATCGTGGACGAAGCGCTTGCCAAATCACCGACGGTTGAATCCTGCATTGTGTTGAAGCGCGTTGGCAGTGATGCGACGCCGATGGTCGAGGGACGCGATATTTGGTGGCACGACGCTGTCGATCCGCAGCCTGGGATTTTGCCCGCAGAACCGCTCGATAGCGAGACGCCACTCTTTATCCTCTACACGTCAGGCAGCACGGGCAAACCGAAGGGGATTCTGCACACGACGGCCGGATACAACCTGTGGGCCAAGAGGACATTTCAGTGGGTCTTTGACCATCGCCAGGACGACGTCTATTGGTGCACGGCCGACTGTGGGTGGATCACCGGACACAGCTATTTTGTTTATGGTCCGTTGGCTGCGGGGGCCACCTGCCTGATGTACGAGGGCGCGCCCAACCAGCCGGCCGAGGACCGATTTTGGGATCTGATCGAGAAGTATCGCGTCACGATTCTCTACACCGCGCCGACAGCCATTAGGACGTTCATCAAGTGGGGAGATCATCACCTTCAGAAGCATGACCTTTCGAGCCTTCGGTTGTTGGGGAGTGTTGGCGAAGGGATCAACCCTGAGGCTTGGATGTGGTACCACGAAAAAGTTGGCGGCGGCCGCTGTCCCATCGTCGATACGTGGTGGCAAACCGAAACCGGCGGGATCATGATGAGCCCGCTACCGGGAATCACGTCGACCAAACCGGGTTCGTGCACCCGGCCACTTCCCGGTGTTGTGCCGGTGATTTTCGATGAAGAGGGCGAAGAGCTTCACGGCGAGAATGGCGGGAAGCTTTGTGTGGCCCAACCCTGGCCGGGAATGCTGAGGGGCATTTGGGGCGACATGGAGCGTTATGTCGAGCAGTACTGGTCAACCGTGCCGGGAAACTATCTCACCGGTGACAACGCACGTCGCGATGCCGACGGCTATTACTGGATCATGGGTCGAATCGACGACGTGATCAACGTTTCGGGTCATCGTCTGAGCACGATCGAAGTCGAGAGCGCTCTGGTGGCGCACGATGCGGTATGCGAAGCCGCCGTGGTGGGGCGACCCGACGAGCTCAAGGGTCAAGCGATCGCGGCGTTCGTCACGGTCAAGGATGCCGAGCCCGATGAGGCGCTACGGGCCGAGTTGCGACAACACGTTCGCAAGATGATAGGTGCGCTGGCACAACCCGATGACATTCGCTTCACCACCGCGCTGCCAAAAACCCGCAGTGGAAAGATCATGCGGCGATTGCTTCGTGACATCGCCGTGGGCAAGGAATCGACCGGCGACACCTCGACGCTTGAGGACTACACGATTCTGGCGCGGCTGAAAGAGGAGGAATGACCCGCATCGTAGGCCACTGTCGCTAAGCCAAACGCTGATTTGCGGCGAGATTGCTGTCTTGAGGTGGTTTTGCGATCGCCTTCCGCATATCGGTATCCGCGTTGATGTTCTGCAGCTTGAAGTAATCCATCAGCTGCAGTTTGCCACTGCGGAAAGCGTCGGCGATGGCTTGAGGCACCTTTGCCTCGGACTCGACCAATTTTGAGCGACTTTCCTCGATTCTCGCCTGCATTTCTTGTTCTTCGGCGACGGCGTTGGCCCTTCTTCCTTCGGCCGCAGCGCGCGCGACTTGCGTATCGGCTTCGGCCTGATCGGCCTGCAGCCGAGCTCCGATGTTCGCGCCGACATCGATATCGGCGATGTCGATCGATACGATTTCAAACGCGGTTTGGGAATCCAGGCGACGAGACAGCACGGTCTTGCTGATCACGTCGGGGTTCTGCAGTACGGTTTTGTGGCTTTCGGCACTACCGATCGCACTCACGATCCCTTCGCCGACACGGGCGATGATGGTTTCTTCGGTCGCTCCTCCGATCAGTTGTTGGAGGTTGGCCCGGACAGTGACGCGAGCTTTCACCTTCAACTGGATACCGTCCTTCGCGACCGCATCCAACGTCGCTTTGGCGGATCCACGAGGCGGACAATCGATCACCTTCGGATAGACGCTCGTTTGGACCGATTCGAGCACGTCGCGTCCGGCCAAGTCGATCGCGGTCGCTTCGCGAAACGTCAACGAGATCGTTTTTGCCTTTTTGGCCGCGATCAAGGCACGGATCACCTGCTGAACGTTGCCCCCTGCCAAGTCGTGGGCCTCCAGCGCCGAGCCTGTCAATTCCGGGTCGACCAATCCCGCCTGCGTCGCCATGATTTTGCTACGTACGATGGAACGCGCGTTGACTTTGCGGAAAGTCATTCCGATCAAGTCGAACAGCGAAATCTTTGCACCTGTCAATTGGGATTGAATCCAAAGCCCAAAGTAACTGGCGAAGATGACTCCCACGATCAAGACAACGAACAGCACGGCGGCCACTGCGGCGATTAACCAGATCGTCTGGGGGCCGATCGCCTGTGCGAGCAATCCTCCGCCCGCAATGATGATCGATTCGCAGCGGTTGAAACCGAATAAGGGTGACATGGCGAGACCTGAGATGAATCACGAAGCAAAACGTTGAACACCCATAACGTAGACGATCCGAGGCATTTGTGGGGGCACCCTCGAGGCAAAAACGAGGATCCAGTGCCAACGCATCACGCGACGGTGTTGGCGCGGCAGACCCCTGGGAAAACATGGCTCGAGCCGCGCCGCAGACGACTATTCAGACAGACGCCGCTGCTCTGCCGCGTGGATCGCGGCCGCACTGACGTAGTTCGCTGCGTTTTCAAGAATGTGCTGACGTTGCTCGGGCGTCGTCTCACGAATGACTTTCGCCGGAACGCCGACGGCGAGACTGTTGGGCGGAATCTCCATCCCTTCGGTGACGACAGCACCCGCGCCGACGATCGATCCCTCGCCGACTTTCGCGCCGTTGAGCACAACGGCGCGGATTCCGATCAGGCTGCGTGACTCGATCGTCGCGCCGTGCACGACCGCGGCATGACCAATCGTGACGTCGTCTCCGATGGAGCAGGGGTAACCGGGGTCACAGTGAATGACGGCCGCGTCCTGGACATTCGACCGTTGGCCGATCTCGATCGTATCGACGTCCCCGCGCAGCACGGCGTTGAACCATACGCTCGATTCGCTACCCATGCGCACCTGGCCCGTCACCACAGCGCCGCGGGCAATGAACACGCTCTCATCGAGCAACTTGGGCCGAGCGCAGGGATCGACGTGTCGCTTGATAGTCGGAGGCGTGGCCACAATTGGTGCTATTCCTCGAAAATCTTGACGCCCAGCTTCCGCAATTCGTCGAGTTGTTCGCCTCGAGCCGATTGGCCGAGAGGATTTTCCCCGAGATAAACCTTCAAGTAAGGGGCGAACCGCTTATCACCCTCGGCATCCTCACGACACATCGCGACGAGTGATTCCAGATCGGTGATGCGATTTCCGGTGACTAGCAAAAAGTTTAGATCTCGCAGGGAACTGATCGGCTCGAGTGACTCGATCGCATTCTGGCGGACATCGAGCATGGTTAGCCAACCCAGCCCGGCCACACTGTCGAGTTGGGTCAGCCGATTGACCGACGCATCCAATGACCAAATTTTTGACAGTTCGCTGATTGGCCCGAGCGATTCGAGTTGGTTCTGTGCGACGTATAGGGTGCGGAGATTGCTCATGCCAGACAACGGCGATAAATCGCGAACGCTGTTCCGAGAAAGGTCGAGCAACTGCATCGCTGTGAGCTCGCGAAGCGGCTCGATATTCGAAATCCGATTCCCGGCCAGGGTGACCGATTGGAGGCGAGACAGTTTGGCGATCGGGCTGAGGTCGCTGATCTCGTTGTTTTCCAAATCGATCAACATCAGTGCCGTGCAGTGCTGGAGCCCTTCAAGACTTTTGATTCCCTTGCCCTTGCCGACGACACGCGAGATGTTCCGCACGTCCTCCGCCGTGATCGGATCCTGGCTGTACCGTTTTTCGTAGACCTCGGCTCGCACGGCGGCCTCCAAAGCCTTGTCCGGAAAAGCTGAGACGGCAGGCACCGGCTTTGCCTCTTTCTTTTCAGCGGCCGATTTTTCTGCATCCTTCTTGGCCGCCGCTTTTTTAGCTGGTTTATCGGCTGGTTTGTCGGCTGGTTTGTCGGCTGGTTTGTCGGCTGGTTTGTCGGCTGGTTTGTCGGCTGGTTTGTCGGCTGGTTTGTCGGCTGGTTTGTCGGCTGGTTTGTCGGCTGGTTTGTCGGCT
>JBGTCJ010000236.1:0-3538 GCA_041748895.1 Pirellulaceae bacterium | reverse complement strand
GCGATAACCATCGGCGCGATAGCCATCGGAGTCGGCATAGCGAACCAGATCGAGCCACAACCGTGCGAAGCGTTCACCGTAGGCCGGTGAGTCCAACAATTGATCCACGAGCCGCTGGTACGCTTCGGGCGATGCGTCGTTCACGAACGCTTCGACCTGTGAAGCGGTTGGCGGTAACCCGAGCAGATCGAAGTAGAGCCTGCGAACAAGCGTGACCTTGTCGGCTTCGGGGGCAGGCGAGAGGCCTTCGGATCGCATCCCCTCGAGGATGAAATGGTCGATCTCGTTGCGAGCCCAACTCGAGGGATCAAGCCTTGGCGGTGCCAATGCCACCACCGGCTGGAATGCCCACCATCGACGATCTTCCTCGGCAAACCGATCAACTTTTCCCGCCTCCGCATCGGCCCCAAGGGATCCGTCAATGGAAGGCCACGGCGCGCCGGCTTGGACCCAGCGCGTCAGCACCGCGATCTCGTTTTCGCTGAGCGGCCCCGAGGGTGGCATCTCAAACGACTCGTAACGAATCGCCTGAATCAGCAAGCTCTCATCGGGGTCACCCTTCGCGATTGCCGGCCCCGATTCTCCGCCGACCAACATGGCTCTGAGCGAATCGAGCCTCAAGTCGCCTTTGGATTTTTCTTCGCCGTGACAGTTCCAACATTTTGCCGCGAGCAGAGGGCGAACTTCCGATTCGAAGAATCGCATCTGCTGGTCCGTCACCGCCTCACCAGCGGTTAGGCTGATCGCGGTGAGCGTCACGGTGATCAGAGTGAGAACGCGGAGCATTGTGATGATCGGGAGAGGTGTCATGGAACTGGGGGAAACCCACCAATGAAAACAGGGTCAAAGGTTTCGTTGTCATCATCGGCGTCTTGCAGAAACAGTCCGTCGACTTTGTCTCCCAAGCGATACCCAAGGTCGGAGAGATCAATTGCCACCGCCAAAACCTTGGCGCGAACCGTGTGCACGGGCCCTCCCACATGCTCCATCGACAGCAGCTTGCCGAGACTCGTGGGTGCCGATGGCAATCGATAGAGGCGATAGGGCTGCAGAAATTTGGATTGCGGTGACACCAAGTCGATGTCGTAGGAATCGACGGTGAACGAACGCAGACCAGGGGCGAACTTGAGGGGGCTGACGTGGAACGCGTCGCCTCGTTCGCTGTTGACAATGGTCTGCAGCTCAAACAGAACAAGATCCGGCCCCACGGAATTTTCCAGCGGCGTCTGAAATCGAAATCCCAATCCGGGTGTGCCGAGATCAGAGGGTGAATCGATGTCTGCGATGATCGGATCGGTGGCCAACGGCGTCGATTGTCCACCTGGATTGATCAGACCGCTACAGAGACTTCGGCCTCGGTCCAAGTAGCGGGAACGAGGCAGCGTGTCACGCTCTGGTAACGGGGTATCCACGACTGCAGCGGGCGTCACCATCGCCGCGATATGCCCCGACTGAAAATGAAGGAGATCGATCCCAATCAATTCATCGACTCCATAGGTGAACTTTTTCCCGCCTCGCTGGACCGTGACCGAAAGCAATTCATCGACGGCCCCGGCGTGATCCTCAACTGCGTCAAATTTGACGACGCGGTCGGGCAGCCCGGCTTGGTAGCCTCGCCTTCGGAAGGGAATGTCGCTTGCGACCACATCGCGATCGCCGGACAACCGGTTCGCTTGGCCACCTCGGAGGTTGATCCGCCGGGGGGCGACCTCTTCAGGTTCCACGGCATCGGCCTCGTGATGGGGAAAGACATCAGCTTCGCCTTCAATCACGTGCACATCGGTGGCGCCCGAGGACAACACATCGACGACGAAACGTGTTCCCAAATCGACCACATTGCCCAGAGGCGTATCGACACGAAAACCTTGCGCCCCATCGGGTGCGTGCACCGAGCATCTGCCGGTGTGCAGTAGCAGGCGGGCCAGCGACGTGACTTCGAAAACGGCAGGTGATTCAATGATCGTCGTCGCGCCGGAGGGAAACCGGAGTTCGATCATGCCACTGGTTACGGCGTACTCGTGTGACAACCGTACGGGCTGACCCAGTGCCGGAACCGACTCACCGAAAAACTTGGCCGATGCGATCTGCGAAATCACCACCTCGCTAGCCGCGCGATCCAGCGGCGGAAGTGACTGGATTGCCGAATTATTGATCTCCGGCTGTGTCGCGTGGGCAACACCAACCGCATCGCGGCTAAGGTGACGGTTCCGCGCAATCGATACTCCGGCGACGAGCAGAAACACCGCCACCAACGCCATTCCCACCGCCGGTGCCGAGCGCCAGAGGCTGGCCTGATCGCGAAAAGTTGGCGCGACAACCGAGCAGGGCACCGATGCGAGCAACCGGGCCGCGGCTGCGCCGGGCATCGATTCATCGCCAACTCGCAAGCAGGTTCGCAGTCCATAGTGCAAATCGAGGTAGGCCAGATATTCCTCGCGCGCTGCCGCGTGCGTCTTAAGAATTTCCTGAAGCCGACCGTGATCGTCGCGCGAAAGGGTTTCGTTGCAGAGATCGCCCAGCAGGCGATACAACTCGCGTTTGCTAAACGCCGGGTCACTCATGGCTGATGCCCCTCGAATGCGACGCGGCGATTGACGCACGCCAGCAATTTGCGCCGCACCAAACTGACGCGGTTGTAAAGCGTCTGCACGGCCGCACCACAGGATTGGGCGTACTCCTTCAGAGACGCTTCACTGCAGTAAGCGATCTCGACCAGCTCACGCTCGATAGCCTTGAGGTTCTCCAGGCAAAGTTTCAGCGCGTCGAGTCGACGATCGGACTGCGCCATCGTTGATTTGCGAAGTCCGGCTATCTGGTCAATCAACTCGATGTCAAATTGCAACCGATTGCGCTGAGCCGTGCGAATGAAATTGAGTACTTCGTAGTGCGCCACCGTGCACGCCCACGACAAAAAACCCTCCTCGCCATCGGCCTGGCTGAATTTCTTCCACAACAACATGCTCGTTCGCTGGAAAACGTCTTCAGCGTCGGCTTCGTGCGGAAGCAGCGCGTAGATGTAGCCGAAGATGCGATCACGATCACGCGTGAAGTTTTCGTGAAACCTCGCGTAAACGTCGTCGCCAACGGTTTCAATACGATTGCTCGGGAGACGCATGAGATTGAACTAAACCGGGTTCCGATCGCCCCTGGAGCTGTGGCAAGCGATCCGCCTAATGTTTAGACGTACAACCAACCACCTATCCTACCGAAAATTCCTGCCCCATTAAGCGATTGAGATCTTTTTCCTGAGTACATCTGGCTACTCCGGGGGGGCGGGATTCTTTGGCGATACCGGGCCGAGTTCCCGATGGCACTCAGAAAACTTGCAGGGGGCTGCGTTCGCAGCCAACGTCGAATTGGTAAACTCCCGTCGATGCGGGTCACCCTCGAGGACCGATAAACGCGGCTGCGTTTATCACCAAGGCCCGAATCGGAATGAGCCCCCTGCAGGAGAAACCGGTTGGACCAGCCGATCGATACAGCGAAGTCATTCGCAGCGGCTGACACCGATTTGGTGGTGCTGGGTGCTTCCTCAGCG
>JBGTCJ010000235.1:0-4143 GCA_041748895.1 Pirellulaceae bacterium | reverse complement strand
GAGTTCAAGGCTTCACGCGGGGATGAGGCAAACAGCCCGCGGCGTCAACGTCGCGCCGATGGCAATCCGGCGCGTCGCGGCCAAACTAGCGCTGTCCCGGTCGACCGCTAGGTCGAAGAGCACCCATCGAAATAAACTCTGTCTGAAAAGGGGTCTGACCCTTTGGAGAACACACGAAATACTCAGCAAAACGGCGTATTCGGAGAGGGTCAGACCCCTTTTCAGACAGAGCCTAAATCCCACCACACTCAAACGATCACAACGAAATGAGCCGAATCCCCTTTTTGCTGGCCGCGATTTTCGTCACCGCGACCGCTGCCACGATTCCCGCGCGTGCCACGCTGCCAACCCAGGCGGAGCGTCCCAACATCCTTTGGATTGTCGTCGACGACATGTCGGCCAACTTCGGCTGCTACGGCGAGACGGCGGTCGAAACGCCAAATGTCGATCGGCTCGCCGCCGAAGGAACCCGTTTCTCTCGGGCGTACGTGACGGCACCGGTGTGTTCGACATGCCGTTCGGCAATGATCACCGGCATGTATCAGACCACCATTGGCGCCCACCATCATCGCAGCGGTCGTGGTCGGATTGCAATTCACCTGCCCGATGAAGTGACGCCGGTCCCCAGGCTCTTTCAGGAGGCCGGTTATTTCACCTGCATTGGAAGCGGGCTGCCCGGCAAGGATCATCGCGGCGTCGCCATCGGACCCGGAAATCAACGCGGTCGCGGGGCCGCTGGAAAGCGTTTGGGCAAGACCGACTACAACTTCCAGTGGGACCTCGACATGTACGACTCCAACGACTGGGCCGACCGCGGTGAAGGCCAGCCGTTCTTCATGCAAGTCCAGCTCCATGGCGGCAAGCTGCGGGGCGATAGCGCCGAAACGAATCGTCAGCTGGCCACCAGGGCCCGTGAGGAACTCGGCAGCGCCACCGACCCCTCGGACGTGCAACTCCCTCCCTATTACCCACGTGACCCCGTGCTGCTCGAGGACTGGGCGGCGTATCTCGATTCGGTTCGATTGACCGATCACCACGTTGGCCAGGTGCTCGACCGCCTTCGCCGTGAGCAATTGTTGGACAACACGTTGATCATCTTCATGACTGACCACGGAATCAGCCATGCGCGTGGCAAACAGTTTCTTTACAACGAGGGGGCCGAAATCCCTTTCGTAGTCCGCGGTCCCGGCGTCGCAGCAGGATCCGTTCGCGACGATCTCATCATGCACATCGACATGGCCGCCCTGTCACTCGCCGCGGCCGGCATCGAAATCCCGTCCGTCATGCAGGGACGTGACATCCTCGCCGAGGACTATCGCGCGCGGATTGTCGTATTCGCGGCTCGCGATCGCTGCGACGAAACCGTTGAACGGATTCGCAGTGTCCGCACCAATGCATTCCTCTATATCCGCAACTTCTACCCGAATCGCCCCCACCTTCAACCCAACGCGTACAAAGACAAAAAGGCGATCGTACGGAAATTGCGTCAGTTGCACGACGAGAAACAGCTCGATGAAGTTTCCGAACGGGTTCTTTTCAGCGAGACCCGCGCGGCCGAGGAACTCTACCAATACCAGGAGGATTCTTGGCAGGTGGTTAACCTTGCCGACGATCCTAAGTACCAAGAGACCCTCGCTCGCCACCGAGAACTGTTGGATCACTGGATCGAGCGAACGGGCGATCCGGGCGCGGAGTCCGAGGAAATGTACGATAGCGACATGGAGGAGTACCTCAAAAAGGCCAACCCCGATGTCGCGCGGAACATTGCAACGATGAAGCGGTGGGCTGCCGAAGGCAAGTGACGGGTCCTGTCCGCTGGCAGACCACAACCCAACCGGGATCCCTGTTTTTGCTGGAATCGCAGCGATGGCTCCAACCGGTCTAGTGATCATTGAGCGGCGGGACGGCTGGACACTCGGTGCGACCGTTCCCAAGTGCGACTGGACGCGTCTCGGACCATCCGATCCGGTTGCCCTCGCCGAAGCGGCCGCATCGTACGCCGAGCGCTGGCGATTGCGACATCCGTCGGTTTTGATCGCCACTGCGACCGAGTCAAGTTACTTCGCGCGTCTAGACGCCGACGCAGCTCGACGAATCCGCGACCATGCAAGCCTCGGCTTTGAACTGGAGCGTTTGCTTCCGCTCGATGCCGAGGAAATCGTGGCGGACTGCATCGCAGCTGAGCGAACGGTCTCCGAGTCGGTCGGCGCGGTAGCGGTGGCGCTGGACCGCTGGGGGCCCGTGGTCGACGCCCTTGAGTCACTGATGTTGCCGGTGACGCATATCGTGCCGGCCTCGCTGCTTGTGCTGCAGCGGGCAGTCGAAACCGAAGTAATTCCCAAAAATTCGCTATCGTTTTGGTCGATGACCGCGTTGGGAGGCGAACCCACGAAAGTGGAGCTATTTGACCTCGACGGCGTGGGCCGGTTGATGGCTTGGCGAAGCTGCGGGATCGATCCGAGGTCGGTGGAACGTGAAGTCACGTTGCAATCCGGCGGCATGGATCGTGACGACTGGTATTGGGTGACGGATCCAGCTTTTGTCGTTGAGTCGACTTCCGCTGAGTCCGGTTCACCGCGTTATCTTTCGGTCGATGTGCTGCAACTACTGACGCAGCAAGTGCGCGCCTTGGTGTCCGGCCGCGATGATCCGTGGTTCGATTTGCGACGCGGCCCACTGGCGCGCCACGACCCGCTCAGACCCTACCGATCGCGGCTTCGGACGTTTGCGGTCGCGGCGGCGGTTTTCTGGGCGACGATCGTCGGCGTTTGCGTGGCGAAGGGGATGCAATATCGCGAACAAACTTCGCAGAACGAGCGATTGCAAGCCGAACGCTTTCGCGACGCGCTCCCGGGCCAGAGAATTCCGTCGGCAATACTTGGAAGGATGCGAAGCGAACGGGAAAAAGCCATCGGCCAACGCGGAAGCGGATTGGCTGTCGAATTGCCCGGCCGAGCGACCGATACACTGGTCGCAATGCTCGCCGGCTTACCTGAGCACATCGATATGGAAATCCGCGAGTTGCGGATCAGCGGGAACGAACTATCGATCGAATTGCTGTTGGAGTCACAAGACGACGCGGGTCGGGTTGCCGCGGCGATACAAAACGAAGGCTTTTCGGCTGACCCGCCGGCCACCGTCCTGGTCGGAGGAAATCGCGTGCAAGCGAGCCTGCGAGCCCGCAGGAATGCCTCTGCCCCTATCGGCTCTGGCGGCAACGTGGGTGCGAGCCGATGAAGCCGACTTCGTATCGCGCCGCGGCAATGTCTGTGGCCACCCTGTTGGCATTGTCAACCATGGCCGCCAGCTATCGCTGGATGGCGTTGGGGCGTGCCACGGCCGAGCAATCCTTTGAGGTTTATCAGGAATGCGACAGAATCGCCCGCGAGTTGATCGCACTCCGCAGCGGTACCCGCGTGGCGTCGCTAGAACTTGAACCGCCCGATCGGATTTTGGCTCGTGTCACCGTCGCGGCCAAAAACTCCGGCGTGGACGGTTCGTTGATTCAATCGGTTGATCCCGAACCCCCAACTCGCGTCGGTCGGTCGGCCTACCAGCAGCGAGTGACGCGGATTTCACTTCAGAACGTCACGCTCCTGCAGGTCGTCCAATTCATTGAGAGCCTCGAGTCGATTTCCGAGGGTCTGACCGCTCGAGATCTGCAACTCACGACCCGACCCAGGGGAGATGATGGGTCCGAGCGCTGGGATAGTCGCTTGGTATTGACCCAGTGGATCTATTCGCCGATAAGCGAATCTTGATCGGTCGCGTCAACCGGGTAGCTAGCTGGTTCGTACGGAGAGCCCGTCGGGGAAGGGGTCTGAATCGCCTTTCGGAACGCGAATCTAATAGAAATCACCCTTTTGCGGGGCCGTTGGCGACCAGGGATCTCGTGGGTTTTGCAATCATGCCTTCAAGCCGATCGGTAGGGTCCTTGGGCAGTCCTCGTCTTCGGCAGCAAATCGGCGGCTTGCTGATTCTCTGCGTCGCCGACATCGCATCGGTAGGATGCAGCACGCTAAAAAAGTCATCGACCGAAGAGATCGTCGTTGGGGACGCAGAAGACCAGGGACATTCGAGCAAACACCTACAAAAGGGCGTGGTGCATTACCAGCATGGAAAGTTGCCCTCGGCCATCGCGTC
>JBGTCJ010000234.1:0-2395 GCA_041748895.1 Pirellulaceae bacterium | reverse complement strand
TGGTGCGTAAAATGGGTATTCGTCCAAGGGGGGTCGCGTTCAGATTTACACTGGCGTCAATCTTTTCGACTCAATCTGGCCACTGCCCACCCGATGTCAACATTGACCGATTCACCGAAGATTCCCGCCGCTGTCGAGTTTGTTGAAGACGATGCCGCGATCGAAGCGAGCCACAATCGTCACTTCATGCTCTTCCAAGCCGCGCCGGCGTGGTTGATCAGCATGCTGCTTCACCTCGCGATTTTGGTGATTCTTGGTGTGCTGAGTTTTGCCGATCCCATCAAGATTGTGAATGTGCTGAGTGCGACCAGCGCGAGTGACGATGGGCCGGAAATCGAGGAGTTCTCGATCGATCCCATGGATCTCGATGAAGCCGCCCAGAGTGAGGAGTTGACGGAGCCACTTGTCGATCTTCCCGAATCGATGGACAGGGTCGATCCGACGCCCGTCACGATGCCCGTGGAGGTCGCCTCGGTACCGGTGTCGATGATGGACTTGGCCGCGCAGATGGCGCCGACCGGGGCAACTTTGCAGTCACTGACTTCGATGAGTTCGCAGTCGTTCGACAGTCGAAGTGTGGACATGAAGCGGAAGTTGCTCCGCGAGTACGGCGGCAATGCCAGCAGTGAAGCGGCCGTCGCCAAGGCGCTCAAATGGATCGCGCTGCACCAAGTCGCTGACGGCAGTTGGACGTTTCAGCACAATCGGGTCTGTCGCGGCGCATGCGATCATCCGGGAGAAGCCAAATTTGAGCGGACCGTCAACGCTGCCACGGCATTCGCGCTGTTGCCCTTTTTGGGCGCCGGGCAAACGCATCTTCAAGGTGACTACCGGCAGGTGGTGCAGCGAGGGCTGCAATTTCTCGTAAAAAACGGAAAGCAAAAAAACCTCGCCGGCATGATCACACTCGACTTTTCCGAACCAGGAGGATCGATGTACTCACACGGGTTGGTATCGATCCTTCTCTGTGAAGCTTATGCGATGACCGGTGACCCAGCGCTCGCGGCGCCGGCGCAAGCGGCACTCAATTACACGTTCTACGCCCAAAGCCCGAGCGACGGTGGTTGGCGGTATTCTCCACGACCCTCTGTCAGCGACACCTCCGTCACCGGTTGGTTGTTCATGGCACTCAAGAGCGGCTACATGGGCCACCTCAACATTCCGCCCGCATCGGTCAAAGGAGCGATCTCCTTTTTGGACAAGGTGCAGTCCAATGGTGGCGCGATGTATGGATACGACGACCGCTCGACATCGCTTCGTCCCGCCTGCACGGCGATCGGGTTGCTGTGCCGCATGTACAGCGGCTGGGATCGAACTCACCCCGGAATTCAGGGAGGGGTGAAGAACCTGGTCAAGCATGGCGTGGATCGCAAAAACATGTACTACAACTACTACGCGGCTCAAGTGCTTCGGCATTATGGCGGTCCCGAGTGGGATGCTTTCAACGTCGAACTGCGTGATTGGCTGGTCAGCACGCAAAGCGACACCGCGGGAGCGACGGGAAGTTGGTACTTCCCCGGCAGCAAACATGGCACCGAGGGAGGAAGGCTGGCCGCCACCTCATTCGCCACGATGATCCTCGAGGTCTACTATCGTCACATGCCGATCTACGCCAGTAGCGCGTCGGAGGACGATTTTCCGCTCTAGCTCGATTCGCGACATTCGAGGTTTTGGCTCCCGTGAGCTAGGATGAGTGAATGTCATCCACTTCCTCCATCGACGAGCCACCGACCTCCCACGAGGGTTGTGGGGAGGTGGTTCGGCCGCCGGTGCCGGATCGATCGCTAATCGGATTTTCCGGTTCTGCTGAATCTTCGGATTGTTCCCAATCTTCTTTCTGGCCCACGGCGATCCCCTTTGACCGCGCCAAGGTGGACGCTTTGCCCGCTGCCAGCCGTGGCGGAGGCACAACCGGGCTGCCGACATCCTCCGGATCGCCTTGGTGGGATCGCGATTCGGCACCGGCCTGGCTCGTTAGTTTGATCTGCCATACCGCGTTTTTGCTAGTTTTGGCACTTTGGACGTCAATGACGCAAACGTCGCGCGCGATCACACTGAATCTGAGTCTCCAGGCCGAGACGAACTCGCCGACCGCCGTCGTCGAAATCCCTGTCGTCGAGCAGACCCCGCCGACGGAGCCTTTGGATGAGACATCGTCAGAACGCCCAGTGTCGGTCGACTGGTCGCGCGGAGCGATCGAATTACAAACCGAGACAGCGGTGGTGGTCCCCTCACCGCTGGTCACGCAGTCGCAAGCCGAGTTGCTGAGCGGCTTGAAACGGCCAACGGGAGACCAGGCGAGTGACCCTGGCGGGCATCCTAGCGATCGGCTACTGGAACTGCCCCAAGGTGGCCTCTATCGCCGCACCGCCGAAATTCGTTCGGAATTAGGCGA
>JBGTCJ010000233.1:0-14031 GCA_041748895.1 Pirellulaceae bacterium | reverse complement strand
CGATGTCAGCCTTTCGCCGACCATTGAGCTCTCGGGAACTCCCGGTGGTGCGGTCGCGGTGCCTTTCACCGGATCCTTCAATGCCGAGGACGTCAAGCGTTCGATCATCCGCGCGATCAACGGTGCCAACGCGGCGGGAATCACGTCGCTGCTCGCAGAAAATCGCGGGGGCGCGACGTTCTTCATCGAAAACACGGTCGTGATCGATGGGCTGCTCGAAAATTATTACCTGCAAGGCGTCAAGGACCTCGCCGGTCAGTTGCTCAAACCCAACCGCGACGACAATACGACCCAGTTCACGCTATTGCTGCCGACGGTCGGGCTCGATTACGGCGATGCGCCGGATCCGGTGGACGGTGTTCCTGGCCGCTACCCAACCCTGATTGCCAATGACGGAGCCCGGCATGTCGTCGACCCAGACGGCGTTCGACTGGGCCGTCTGATCGACGTGGATCCAGATGGCCGTCCCAGCGCGGCGGCCGACGGGGATGACAACACGATCTTCCTGCTCGGAACCACCGGCACATTGTTTGATGCTTCGATCCAGCCGGGATTCATCGAAATCGTTCTGAACCTGGCGAACGATCCGACCACGCAAGATGGTGCAACAATCACGATTTCGACCGGTGTGGACACCGCGACGCTGGAATTCGATACCGACGGCATTTTTAACGAGAACCACTTTGCCGTTGCCCCGGTTGTCCCCGCCGGCCAGCCGATCACCGCGGCGATGGTCGCTGAGGCGTTGCGGCTGGCGATCCTGGAAAGCCCGCTGCGGCCCGCCGCGGTCGAGGTGGTGGGCGACACGCTTCGCGTCATTACCGACGACGAGGATGGCGTTACCTTCACGAGTGATGTCAACCCGACCGGAGTGCTTTTCCGGGGTGCGGAGATACCGATCACGGTCACCGTGACCGGCGGCGGTGTGCTTGAGGCCTGGGTCGACTTCAACTTCGATGGCGACTGGGACGACCCGGGTGAACAAATCATCGGAATCGATACTCCGGGGGCGCTTTTCTCCGCCACCGCAGACGGTTCGCCCGTGACGCGAACCTTCATCATCACGGTGCCATCGAGCCCACAGCCGCTGCTCGGCCCCATTTCGACGTACGCTCGCTTCCGGATCAGCACCGAGGGCGGGTTGTCACCTCGCGGGTTAGCGCTCAGCGGCGAAGTTGAAGATTACCGGCTGTTGTTTGTCCCGGGCTCACCTCCGAACGTCAACGAAGTCAACAGCACTCTGTCGTATTTCGTCGATGAAGACGGGATCCTCCAAACGCCCGACCAGGACGGAACGCTGACACCCGGTAACCCCAACGACAACGGGGCGCTCGCCGGGATCATCGACCCCGATGGTGACGTGGTTGCGGTGTTCAGCGACGACGTCGGCACACGGACATTACTTGACCCCTCGGGGATCGTCGCCGGTGAGTTGGATTTGTTGGCCGACGGGACGTTCCTGTTCGAACCCGCACCCGACTTCTTCGGCACCACGCAGTTCACGTTCCGCGTGACCGATCTGAAGCCGTCGGCCCCCGAGACGCAGCTCGTCAGCCCGACGCCGATGACGGTCAACATCACGGTCAATCCGGTCAACGATCCCCCGTTCGTGACCGATCCGGTGAACAATCCACCGATCATCACGCTCACGATTCCTGAGGACACGGTCACCACGTTCACAGTCGAGCAGCTGACGGCATTCTTCTCGCCAGGGCCACCCAATGAAGCCGATCAACCGCTGATCATTCAATCGGCCGGTGTCAACGGACAGGGCTTTCAAACACAACTCGGCGGTTCGCTTCAGATCGTCGATGGCGACTTGGTCTACACCCCACCCGCCAACTTCCCCGGTCCAGGTCCGGATCGCTTCCTCTACGTCATTGCCGATGAACCGGGCCCGGGCCAGTTGGTGGAAACGGCCGTGACGCGCGGTACCGTGATCATCACGATCACGCCGGTCAACGATCCGCCAATCGCGGGCACCAACACTTTCGACGTTGAGAAAAACCAGCAATCGACGCTCTCGATCGCGACGATCCTTTCCAATGATGTTCCGGGGCCGCCAGACGAAATTGCCGATGGGCAAACGATCTCGTTGGTCGTCAGCGAGTTCCCGAAATTAACCCAGCGGGGCGGAACGGTATCGATCAGCCCGAACGGACTATCGATCCTCTACACCCCACCGCAGGACTTCAGCGGACAGGATCAGTTCAATTACACCATCGTCGATACGGGGACACCGCCGGCTAGCGCCCAGGGTTTGGTCCTGCTCAACGTGTCGGGTGCCAATAGTCCTCCGCGGTTCGTGGGCATCAACGGCGATCCGACCCAGCAATCGCTGACCTTCAACGAGAGCAAACAAACGCCGCAGGTCTTCAATTACAACCTCAACTCGTGGTTCTTCGACCCCGAGGGAGACATGTCGACGTTCACCGTCACCAGCCGCAATCCGTCACTGGTATCGACACAGCTGATCGTCGACCCGGCGACGGGTATCACGACGCTGCGCTTGACGTTGCCGCCTTTCCAGTTCGGATCGACCGCGCTGGACATCGTCGCCACGAACGTGGGCGGCGGCCCGTCGGGTACCGCAACCGTTCCCGTGCTGGTGCTCAACACGCCTGATCCGCCGATCGTGATCGGGACACTCAACCCGCTCAACGCTCTCGAAGACGAATTGATCGAGCGCGACCTGCGGCTGGTGTTCTTCGATCCCGATGGCGATCAACTCGCTTATTCGGTCGCGCGGCTCAACGGCATTCTCAACCCGACCCCGGCACAGATCGCCGCGTCACCGCTGATCCAGTCGATCACATTCGTGGGCGATGTGATGCGAATCACGCTTAAGCCCGATCAGTCGGGAACGGCCGAGATCGCGATCTCCGCGAGCGACGGAACGTTCCAGGTACAGGATATCTTCACGCTCAACGTGGCCCCCGTGCCAGACCCACCGCGTGGGGTCGATGATGCTTACAACGTCGCCGTCGGATCGCAATTGCAGATCCTCGATCCGGCTCGAGGCGTGCTCGCCAATGACTTCGATCCCGACGGAGATTTCTTCCCGGGAACGACCGAGACCGTGCGGGTTGATCTCAGCAGTGTGACCCAGCCGTCACGCGGAACGCTGCAGATCAACGCCAACGGGACGTTCGTCTACACCAACACCAGTGGTAGTGCCGGTACCATCGATAGCTTCACCTATCGGCCGATCGATCCGACCGGACGAGTGGGGAATGTGACGACCGTTCGATTCAACATCGGAGCGTCGCAGTACCAGAACCCCAGATTCCCGGTTTCGGAGTTCCGCTTCGATGTGACCGGTGAGGGCGACGTCACCCTTCTCGATGCGTTGCGGGTCTACAACCTCCTGACTCGAAACCGGACGTCCCAAGTTCCGGTTTCGCAGATCACCACCCCACCACCGGATTTCTACGACGTGGATGGCAATGGTGTCATCAACTTGACGGATGCGTTGCAGGTGATCAATGAGATTCAGCGACGCAGGCGAGTCGCGATGGGGCAGGGCGAAGGCGAATCGACTGCGGTCGACGCGAACCTGCAGAGCGGCGCGTTGATGGCTGCTCCGCCGGCGTTCGCGATGCCAGGTTGGGCGATCGCGTCCGGCGACGAAGAAGATTCAATTGTCTCGACCACCCACCCAACCGCTTACGATCCGGTTGCGGTCGGATTCGAAGTCCTCGATGGCCGCGTGGAGACATCGGTGGATGATCTCACACGACTGGAAAGCGATTCGGCCAGTTCCGGCGGAATCGACGACCGAGCGATCGATGAAGCGTTGTTGTCTTGGGACGACGAGATTAGTCTCTAAGGATCCCATCAGGTCGCCGAAAATCACCCGCTACCCACCCGCGCTGACCGTTGCCTGCTGAAATTCAAACCTCGTCTGCGACTCCACTCATCTGCGGCCCCTCAAGCGTTTTGATCACGCCGGGGTTGGGATGGCTTAGTTGCCGACGAGCGTTTTTGCTTTTTTAACCTTTCTTTTTTGATCGAGGGTCTCCGGACCATGTCGCGTCGAAGTTCAACCAGAAACGTCAACCCGCGCCGCGCCTCCCGCGCACGGCTTTCGCAGCGTCGACTCAGTCACCAGACGCTCGAACGACGGGAGTTGCTGGCCGGAGAACTCGGCCCGCAATTGGTTAGCGTGGCGGCCAACAGCGGGGAGAACTTTAGGCTCCAGCAGGCGAACATCCTTGAAGCTTCGCCGACGCAGTTAACGTTCCGCTTCGACGGCAGCCAGGAGATCGACCCGGACACGTTGTCGGCCATCACGATCGAGCGTAGTGGTGGCGACGGTTCATTCAATGAAGGGAACGAAATTCGGATCAGCCCCGGGTTCCTCGGGTTCGGCGACAGCCAGCGGATCGTGATCGCGCGGTTCGCGGAACGATTGCCCGATGATCACTACCGGATCAGCATCGCCGGTTACGACGACACGAATCTCGGAATCGTCGGCCTTCGCAACACCGACGGCGACCTGTTTCGCGCCACCGGTGCCTCCGACCCGGCGAGACCGGTCCAGCGCGTCAGTTTTCAACTCGAGCTTGGCCCACAGGTTGTCGCGATCGTTCCCCAACCGATCACGGGCATGGCCGGTTCGCGCGTTCAGCAGCGAAACCAGATTCATGTCTACTTCAACGACGACCCGCTTTCGAATCCCGCGGGTGGCGTGATCTCGACCGCCGCGCCGGGACCGGGAAATCCGAGCGTCGTTCAGCCTCGCTATTACAACCTGTTCCTCACCGGAGACACGGTCGAGAACACCGATGACCTTCAGTTCAACCCCACGAGCGTCAGTTACGACCCATCACTCAACCGCGCCGTGCTCACGTTCGCATCGGACCTGTCGGCTCTCGTTCCCGGTGGCGCCGGAACCTTCCGCCTGAGAATTGGGTCGGCGCAGTCGCTTCCCTCCTCGCCTTCGATTGACCCCTTTGATCGATCGACCGATGTGGGCGGGACGTTCAGCAGCGCTCGCTCGTTGGGCGTCACCTTTGACGCCGATCCACAGAGCATCATTGTTCAAGGGGAAATCGAACCGGCGAGCGATTACATCGTTCAGTGGCCCGGGATCGATAGCCCGGGAACACGCGACAATCGTCGTGACCCACAGTTGACTGGCCAAGCCGACACGACGCCCGGCATCAATCAGTACTTTTACAATTTTGGTCAGGTCTACGGGCTCGATCCATTCAACAACGTCCTGGACAACGCGATCACACCGCCGCAGCGGCAACGGGTTCGCGAAATCCTTGCGCTCTATTCACAGCACCTCGGCGTGCAGTTCATCGAGACCGAAGACCGCGGCTTGCAGATCGTCACGGGCGACCTTCGAGCGTTGGTCGTCACCGCCACCACGGGGCCCGGCGCGCCATTTCATGAGTTCCGGCTGAACGATGCTGATCCGACTCGCGGCGTCCTGATCATGGACGCCGGCGAGGATTGGTACGACGGCTATGGACTCAGCCCCGATCCGGTTGCCAATCCAAGTTGGTTCGTTGAAGCGCTGCGAGGGATCGGATCGCTGTTGGGTATCGGCCACACCTTTGACCAGGTTCCGGGAGTCGCTAGCGGTTCCAATCCGGCGCTTTACAACGCGTCGATGTTTCCCCTGCCAGGTGGCGGATTCCCGGCACCGTTCAGCATCGAGCCCGATTTCCTCAGCACCAGCGACATCATCCCCGGGCAGGCACTGCACAGGCCCGAAACAAGGGATGTCGACATCTATCGGTTCACCGTCGCCGCGGCCGGAAAGATCTCCATCGAGACCTTCGCGCAGCGGCTCGATGACACGAGCCTGCTCGATACGGATCTCAAGCTGTGGAAACTAAACTCGGTGACGGGCGAGCACGAGTTGGTTGCAAGGAATGACGACTTCTACAGCAACGATTCGTTCATTGGTGTCGAGGTCTCGCCCCACGCCAATGGCTCGCCGGCCGAATACTTCATCGGCATCACCGCTTCGGGCAACGACGATTACAACCCAAATATCGAAGGCAGCGGTTCGGGCGGGCGCTCGCAGGGCGCCTACGAGATGCGGATCACGTTCCAAAATACGAGCGTCGATACGATTCGCGACACCAATGGCACGCCGCTCGACGGCAATGGCGACGGCGCCCCCGGCGGCGATTTCAACTTCTGGTTCCGTACCGCCAAGACCAAGGCGAGCGCCGTTGGCGTGGAACCGAGAACCTTGTTCGTCGGTAAAGAAGGGGTGAACAATCCGTCGGCGGGCGGTCTCACCACTCCGTATCAGACGATCGCTTACGCATTCAGCCAGGCCAGGGCCGGTGATATCGTTCGCGTCCTTCCCAATGCCGGCGTGGACAATCGTTTGGGGACCCTTGGCGACAACCCCGCGTACGAAATCGGCCGCGGTGGTTCGGCCAACGCGGTCCTCTCCGATGGCGAAACTTTCAACGTCCCCGCGGGCGTCACCGTGATGATCGACGCCGGGGCGATCCTCAAACTTCGCAACGCCAAAATCAGTGTCGGTAGCGAGAGAATCGATGAGGATCGTTCGCTCGCGGCCATACAGGTCCTCGGCGTGCCGATATTGGTCGACTCCAACGGCGACCGAATTAGCGGTGAGGTTCTATTCACCAGCTACCAGGACGAGTCGATCGGGATCGATACCAACCCGCTTCCCACGACCCCCGCACCGGGTCAGTGGGGAGGAATCGAGTTCCGCAATGACTTCGACTTGAGCGAGGGTCGTCCGGTTTGGGAAAATGAGGGAATCTTCCTCGACTATGTCTCTCATGCCAACATCCGCTTTGGTGGCGGAAGTATCGCGCCGACGCAGCCGATCGTGACGCCGATCCAAATGCTCGAGGCCCGCCCGACCCTAATTTACAACACGATTCGCAACAGCAGCGATGCGGCGATGAGCGCCGATCCGAACAGCTTTGCCGAAACCAATTTCCACGCGCCGATCTACCAGCGGGTCGAATCCTTCACGAGCGATTACGACCGCGTCGGACCCGACATTCGCGGGAATAGGCTGGTCGATAACTCGATCAATGGACTGTTCGTTCGAGTCAAAACACCGGCGGTCGGCGAGCGCGAACCGATGACGGTCAGTGGCCGCTTTGATGACACCGACATCGTCCACGTGCTTTCGGAAGTGTTGGTCCTGCAGGGTCAGCCCGGCGGCCCGTTGATGCTCGAGCAGCGCCCCGAAACCCTCGGCGTTACCGTCACCTCACCGGTCGCTCCGCTTCCGCCGGTTGGCACGCTTCCGGTTGGCCAGATCGTCGATTACCGCGTCACGTTTGTCACCAAGGAAGGCACCGAATCGCTCGCCAGCGTTCCGACGCCCTCGGCAACCGTTGGTGCCAACCGAAACCTGCGGATCAGTGGCCTCCCACAAGCCGCCTCGGGGTTTGTCGGACGCCGACTCTATCGCTTGGATCCGGGCTCCGGCGAATATGTCTTCGTCACTCAGCTCGACCGCGACAGCACGACGTACCTCGACACCGGGCGGACACGCGGTGGCGTGCTCTCGCTTACGGCACTCGCTGTCAGCGGCGAGCGGTTGCTGCCCCGATTCGACACGCGTTTGAGCATCGATCCGGGAATGGTCATCAAACTCGACACCGCTCGGATTGAGACCGGTTTTGGCGCGGATTTCTATGCCGAAGGCGTTGACGGCAGCCCAATCGTTTTCACAAGCCGCTTGGATGATCGATTCGGTGCCGGAGGAACATTCGACACCAACAACGATGGTCCGCCTGCGGCGAATGCTCTGCAGCCAGGTGCCTGGGGTGGATTGGTGTTCAGGCAGGGTAGTTCGGCGAGCCTCGACCACACGATCATCAGTTACGCCGGCGGAACCAGCGCCGTTTCGGGCGGTTTCGCCCAGTTCAACGCGGTCGAGATTTTGCAGGCCGATGTCCGCATTGCGAATTCGCTGCTGACGAACAACGCTGCGGGGAGCACTGGCGGTTTTGGCGTTCGCGATGGGATCGGATTCAACGGCCCGGCGTCCATATTCATCCGCGGGGCGCAGCCGATCATCGTCGACAACGTGATCCGCGATAACGCCGGCGCGGCAATCAGTGCCAATCCCGATTCGCTGAACTACCAAGAGCTAGTCGATCGGGGCCGTGGGACGGGTGTGATCGATCGCTTCATCGGCGACCTCGACAATCAGGGCCCCCTGATCTCGGGTAATCGGCTCGACAACAATGGCATCAATGGGTTGCTCGTCCGCAACGAGGCATTGACGACCGAAAGCGTCTGGGACGACACCGACATCGTCCATGTCGTCGAGGGCTTTGTCTACGCTTGGAACCATCATCACCGAAGTGGGTTGCGGCTCAAGAGCGACCCGGGGCAGAGCCTCGTGGTCAAGTTTCAAGAGGGCGGGGCGATCGTCGCCGATCGCTACTTGAACGACGTCGAGGACTCGATCGGCGGGACGATCCAAGTCATTGGCCAACCGGGCTTCCCGGTGATCCTTACCTCGCTTCGCGATGACACGGTCGGCGCCGGTTTCACGCCCGGTGGGTTGCCACAAAGCAACACCGACAACGTCGTTGCGACACCTGCGGCAGGCGACTGGTACGGGATCGTGTTGCGTAGCGGCGTCAACGATCGAAATGTCGCCTACGTACTCGAGAACGAGCCCGCGATCCCCGCGGCCGCCAGCCTCAACGCGATTCCCGCGACCGCCCAAGCGATCGGCTCACTCGCGACGAGTGAGACCGCCTCGGATGAGAACCGCCGTCTCGGGTTCAACATTCGAGGAACGCTCAGCCAGAACAGTGACATCGATGTGTTCACGTTCTCAGCCAACGGGCAAACCGAGGTCTACATCGACATCGATGACACGAGCTTCGGCCTCGACACAATCGTCGAACTCGTCGACGTCAACGGCAACATCCTGGCACTGAGCAACAGTTCACACCTGGAGTCGACCAACCCCTCGTTGTTGGTCAACAACATTGGCCTCGGCGCCGTGCTCCCACTCTTCAAGACGGGCAAGCGAATCGTCGAAGGCCCCAACACACTCGATGCTGGGATGCGAGTGATCCTCCCGGGCAGTAGCGCCACGGTCAACGAGTACTACGTACGTGTCCGCAGCAGCAACCTGGCGCCCGGCGACCCGCTGAGCAAATTGGTAGACCCGGCGGCGGTCGCGCAGGGCCGAAGTAGCGGCCAGTATCAATTGTCAGTGCGGTTGCGGGAAACCGACGAGATTGCCGGTAGCACGGTCCGACTGGCTGACATCCGATTCGCGACCAACGCGATCGACGTTCCGGCCAGCCCATTTGACTCACCCTTGGGTGCCGAGTTTGCCGAGCGGGTACAACTCAATGGGATCGACGTCGATGGCCAAGGTAGCTTCACCAACGCCGGCGCCCAAAACCTCGGGTCGCTCGACAGCAGCCACCGACGGGTGCTGCGAGTTTCCGGTTTCCTCGGCAATAACGTCGCCAACCCGACGACACCGTTGGCTGGGCAAGACATCGACGTGTTCCGCGTCGACCTTTTCGATGATCGTCAGGAGCCGAACATTATCGGTGAAAATCGCTTTGTCTCAGCGATTTTTGACATGGATTACGCCGATCAACTCGGCCGCGCCAACACTCGGCTGTCGATCTTTGATGCCGCGGGACGCTTGATCCTTCACGGGCTCGATTCGAACGTCGCCGATGACCAGGGCCGTCCCCGGTTCGGCGTCGACATGACGAACCTCGAAGGCGGATCCGCCGGGACACTCGATTCGTACATCGGTCCCGTCGAACTGCAGGTCGGAACCTACTACGTCGTGGTCAGCAGCGCGCAGATGACTCCCGAGGTACTCAATCAGTACTTTAACGCTGCCGCAACCGACACGAACATTCGCATGCTGCCGGTCGACTCGGTCCGGCGTATCGCCGAGGAAGGATTCAGCGATGTCGTGATTGGGGTCAACTCGGCGACGTTTCCCGTGATAAATCAGAACCTCAACAGCACCGCCGAGTTACCCACCGTCATCCCCTTCTTTGACAGCACCTCGATCGTTCCTTACACGCTCGAGGACATTCGCCTGTTCGTCACCTTGCAGGGTGGGCTCACCGGCACGAACCAAACCACCGTGGTCACGGTCGACCCCTTCACCGGCCAACTGGAGCGGACCGTGGGCCAGTTCGGCCAACCCGTCGGCGATTTGGCGATGCGTCGCGACGGCGAACTATTCGCCTACAGCCTCGGCCCGCAAACGGGTGCGACGAATCCAGGCAACGGTGGAAACTTCCTCAACGTCAGCCCGATCAATGCCGCCACCACCAACACCGGTGATGACGGACTCAATTTCCAGCGGAACAACGCCGCGGGCGCGAACACCGAAGCCGATCCGGATGCCGTCCTCTTGATCAACGCCATGGCGTTCGTCCCACAGAGTGCGACTGCGGGCGCGAACAACACGGCCAACGTACCCACGATTCCCGATGGCGAGCGGTTGTTCGTTGTCGGAAATCGCAGCAACGCCGGCCGCGGCGAGATCCCGGAAGAGCTCCGGCAGAACGTCGTCTACAGCATGGTCGCCAATAGCGGGGCGGCGACCAACCAAGGCAGCACCAACGCCATGTTGGACCGTGATTTTGGTGCGAATACCCCATTCATCGAGCCCTACGGCCCAGCGTCCAACAAACAGGAACTTGGGATCGTCGATGTCGGCCAGTTCATCGATTCCGATCCGCTTAAGACCGGCGGATCGATCACCGGGATCGCTCTAAACCAGAATGTACCTGGATTCGCTGGCGGTATCCTATTTGGCGTGACCGACACGGGCGGACTCTACTCCTTCAACCCGACCAATCGCCGAACCGTCGATGTTTCGGCAATCGTCCCGCTGGAATACAACCGTGTGATCAACACGACGTTCCATGGGACCGTCGATCGCGCGACCGATCACCCAGGATTTGGCGATCCCCAGTTCTCGAGCCTCACGCTCGGCCCTCGCGCCACCGAGTCAGGGCGATACAACAGCGTGTTCTTCGCGACCACCACCGACGGTTGGCTCTACTCGTTCCAGATCGGCGCGACCGGCGTCGTCGAGCCCGCACCGGTGCTCGTGCACGGCCGCTTCGCGGTTCCGATTCTCACCGCCCTGGGCGCGTCGGCGACCGCGGGGCGTCAAGTCACCGGGATGGCATTCACGATCCGCGAACAAAATCCATGGCATGTAACTGGAGATCGCAACACGCCGTTTGCGATCGACGGGCCGAACTCGACGAACAACCTGCATGGCGTCTTTCAGCCCCATGACCAGACGCGAATTCGCACCTCCGGCGGAAACAGCCTCTACTTTGGTTTCGAGCCGACGGCCAATGCCGACGAAAATACGATCAACAACGATGGGGCCCTTGGTAATCTAGCCCCCGGCGGCGCCCACGGCACGAGCGTCAGCCGCCCGTTCAGTTTGGAAGGATACAACTCGAGCGACAAACCGACGCTCTACTTCAACTATTTCCTCGAAGTTCAGGATGACAGCGACTACACGTTGCAGCGGCAGCAGCTCGACAGCTTCCGCGTCTTTGCCACCGGCGACGATGGCCAGTGGCAACTGTTGGCGACCAACAATTCTTTCCGAAGCTTTGTCAACGCCGATGAATACGACTACGGCTTTGCCACTGGAATACCGGTACAAGAGCTTCATGAAAACACAGACGTTTGGCGTCAGGCTCGCGTCGATCTTTCGCCACTAGCCGGCAACAAGAACGTCCAGCTTCGATTTGATTTCTCGACCGCTGGCGGAATGCAAAGCCAATTCCGGACGCTCGGTTTCCTGACCGAAATCCAAGCCGTCGCCGGTCGCGATCTCGTCAATGGCACCGCGTTCACGCTCAGCGATCAATTCGTCTCCGCGGGGGCTTTTTCCAGCACCTTCCAGTTCGTTCGCGGCGCCGCAGTCAACATTCCTGCCGGTGCAACGATCCTCAATGGGCAAGTGATCTCGATCAGTGGCCCTGGAGGGACGACGAACATCACGTTGACGACCGATCCGCCCGTCGGTCCGAACCAGGTCGGATTCGCGCGCACCGGTCCCGGGTCCTCCGCGACCGCGATCGCCGCATCGGTGGCAGCTGCCCTCAACGCCCTCGATCCGACGCTGTTTGCGACCTCCTCGGGAGGTCAGCTGCTCGTCCCCGAGGCGAATTCCCTCAGCCTCACCCCCGAGCGATTCGGCGCCGCTGCGATCACCGTGCCGGCTGACTTGACGCTGCTCGAAGGCCAATCGCTGACGCTTGCCAATTCGATCGGTGCATCCACCACACTCACGCTGCAAACGACCCAGCAGATCACGTTCGCCAGCGGTGGCCAAGTCGTATCGGTGAACGCGACCGTTCCCGGATCGGTCGACGGCGCGACGATTCAGTTCGTCAACAGCCCGGCGCTCGGGGACAACCCCGCGTCGGCGGTCTACAACCCGTTTCAACGGGTGATCACCGTCACCTACAACTCGTTGGCGGCCACCGCGACCAACAGCGACTTCGACGCCATCGTTGCGGCGATCGACGCGCTTCCGGCTTTTTCCTCGGCGCTGATCGGCGGCGACGGTACCCTGCCTTTCACCCCACCGGCTTCCACACCGGCTTTCCCGACCGACGAGGTCTACTTCGATTCGCTTCTGGACACACCGGCCACGGTGGCGGCGAGGGTCGCGACACGAATCAACACACTCGATCCGCGGTTGCCATCGACTTCCTCGGGCGACCAACTAGTGATCCGCGGCGTTGCCCAGCTCAGCCTTGGCGCGGGCTTCGCGCTCACATCCCTCAATCGCGGTACGACGCCTTCGCAAGCTCTGCCCGGCGGTAATTTCCCGATCTTCTATCACGCCGGGATGACGGAAACGCAGGTTCGCGACGCGATCCGCGTTGCATTGGCCAATGGGCTGGGACAGCAGAACCCCGTTTCGAACGTTTCCCAAGCGACGATCGGAAACTTCCCCGGTTACGCGACCAATCGGATTCGCCTGTTCGAGCAGGGTCTGGTGTTCAACACCTCGGCGGTCGGATTCAGCAACTTCCTGCCCGGCGACGAGTTCGGCTCGTTCGGCAGCACAGAGGTATCGAACAACGCGACTTTCGGGGCGCTGACTCGTAACGCCGGAACCAACAATGCGATCGAAGGCGTCTACATCGACGACATCACGATCGGATTCGCCAGCCGCGGCGAAGTGGTGCTCAACGCGCCCGCGGACAACCGCAACTTTGTCATCGACCCCTCGTACCGCGAGGTGCTGACGTCGGACCTTCACCAGCCCGAGTATCCCAACGAAATCCTCGTGGGTGGCTACACGCTCGAGGTCCGCGGTGGCGCTGAGTATGGGGTTCCACATGACTACGACCCGATTCGACTCGGTTTGAACGATCAAACCGGTTGGGGACGTTCGTTCGACGTCAACGATCGGCTCAAACCGGGCGCCGTGACACTGGTGGTTCCCACGGGGCGCGAGCTATTGGATGGCGACACGTTCGTGATTTCCAACGGCACGCGGCAGGTCACCTTTGAATTTGACAGCAACAATTCGGTTGCGGCTGGCAATGTTCGGGTCCCGTTCGTTCCGTACATTCCGGGCCTCGCGTTCAATCACTTGACCGACAGTCACGCGGAGCTCGCGCGATCGATCCGCGATGCGATCAACAGCACTCAGGCCCGCAACATTCTGGCGATCACCGCAGCCGGCGGTGACAGCCAGGAGAGCGGTGTGATGACCGGTAATCGTGTCGAGTTGTTTGGCGATTTGATTCAGGTCAATCCGTCGAGTGGCCGATTCCTGTTGGTCGATATGGTGGCCGGCGAGACGCCCTACGGTCGCGAATCGGCGCGAACGCTTCCGATCCCCGACCAAACGACTCAAACCGTGACGAGCGGGATTTTTCTGACGAGTTTTGCTCGTGCCGTGGTCACCGAGTACACCAATGGGCAAACCGATACGCTCGTTGCCAAGGGCAAGATTGGCGATCCGGTGGCAACCGGACCCGGTAACGAGCGTTTGATCACTAACCCAGCGGA
>JBGTCJ010000232.1:0-3057 GCA_041748895.1 Pirellulaceae bacterium | reverse complement strand
CATGCCACAGTCACTCATCGGGATGGATACACTCGGGTCCCTTCGGGACGCGTCGCCGACGCTCCGACCTTTGCGATCGAGACCGAATTGCCTTCCCAGACACCGTCAGAATCCAAATCGGCTGTAGAGATCCCGCTTCCGTCGGTGATGCTGATGACGTCCGCGCGAACCGATAGTGAGTTACCATCCAACTGGACGCTTGAGTTCACCGTCAGCGATTTGGCGTTGATTTCGATCAGCCGGCTGTCGATGTCGCGGCCAACAGCCGTCGAGCTTCCAGCGTCTCGATGCGGAGCGCGCGCCCGAATCGTGACCCGGATGAGTGTGATTGGCCCGTCGGGGGCTGAGCGGAAAATCGCTTTTTGTCGTGCGCTCGGCGTGACCGATGACGTTTTGGAAACAGTGACACGGCGAACGCCTGGAGAAATGCGTCAAAAATCTGGGAAAACAGGGGGCCGAACCATCCCCGGCTGGCGCTACTGTCGGCGCGCAACTACCCAGTTGTGACGTCCTGCGTCTCCAATCCGCCATTGACTTTCATGGTTTGGAAGAAATCGTATTTCCGTGGCTTTTGACGGCTCACGTCCGAACCGCGCAACGGAATAGTGATTCTTCATGCCCTCCACTGGTCCGTCGCCTCGACCGTTTGGCGAGCTCACCGACTTCGCATCGCGCGTGCTGTTGGCCGTGGGCATCTTGGTGCTGGTCGTCCTGACGGTGACTGTGCTTTGGTACGGGACGGATGTCCTGCTGGTCGTCTTCGCGGGCGCGCTCTTGGCAGTCTTGATCCGGACACCCGTCGACTGGCTTGTCGAGCACACCCGGCTCTCTGAGCGATGGTCACTCGCCGTCGTGTTCGTCGCGATCCTCTTGACGGTGGTCGGGCTAGGATGGTGGATGGCCGCCGACGTATTTGCACAGAGTCAACAACTGGCGGTCGAGTTCCCCAAGTCGGTTGCGAAAGCGGAAAGTTGGATTACCCAGAATCCCTTCGGTAAATGGCTGATCGACACAGGAACCGATACGGACGACAGGGATGCGGCATTGATGTCGCGTATGAGCGGTTTTGCCTTCACCGCATTTCACGCTGCCTTTTACGCCATCGTGCTGATGTTTGTCACGCTCTACCTAGTGATCCATCCGCGGTTGTACGTTCAGGGTCTGTTGCGGATGATCCCGATACCTCGTCGGCCCCGTGTGGCAGAAGTCATTGGAGCGACGGGTTACACGTTGCGTTGGTGGCTGATCGGGACATTGGTGCGGATGATTGGCGTCGGGGTACTGACGTTTGTAGGCCTTTGGTTTCTTAACGTTCCGTTGGCTTTGCTCCTGGCCATTCTCGCCTTCCTATTCAATTTTGTCCCTTATTTCGGGCCGATAGTCGCCGCGATCCCGGGCGTCCTGATCGCGATTCTGCAAGGTCCCGAACAGGCCGGCTATGTGGCGCTGATGTACTTGGCCGTGCAGCAGGTCGATGCGTTTGTGCTCTCGCCCGTCGCTTACGCGTGGACTGTCCACTTGCCGCCGGTGGTGACACTGCTCTCTGAAGTTCTGTTGTTCGCGATGGTGGGTGCGGTAGGTATCGCCCTGGCCACGCCCCTTGTTGCCGTAGTCTTGGTGTGGATCAAGATGTTGTACGTCGAGGAGGTTCTCGGCGACCGCTTGCCCACGCCCGACGATGAGATGCCCGAGGCATACGTTCCGCCATTGCCCGAAAGGTTGAGCGCCGACGAGCATTAGTTTCGTGGCAATAGGCGTTGGTACCGCACGGTGATTGCTGCATCCTCCGGCGGTTGCGTCACGAGGACGTAACGGATCTGTTTTTCGGCTTCGTCCCGATCGCCCAAACGGACCATCAGCTCAATGCTCGCCAGTTTCGCGTCGTGCCACGTGGGGCTTCCCTGCTGAGTTTGTGACGCCAGCAGCCGCCATCGTTTCAGGGCGGCCTGCTGCGCCGACCGATCATCGGATTCCGCCAACATGGAGGCTGCGGAAATCGCGACCGCCGCTTCACGAGGATGTGCGGCTTCCCACGCATCGAGCAACTCGCTGGCGCGTTTCCACTGACCTTCCCACATCAGCGCTTGGGCAGCGGCAAGTCCAGGGGCTTCGCCGGTGAGCCAAAGGATGGCGGGAGCGAGCGATTCACGCCTTGCCGGCTGCTCACGCCCATCGGCCACCAGACGCTCCGCCGCGGCCGATCGCAGTGCCGGCGAAAGCGCCGGGGATTCCGCCGATGGGACCCCATGGGCAACTCCCCGGCGGACGTTGCGAAGCCACTGAATATCGGGCGGCAGCGATTCATTGGCGTTGAGCGATTCGATCTGAGATCGACTACCGAAGACCGTAACGCCCACGGCCCACCGCTCACTGACCGGGCCATCGGGAGCCGCCGGCGGAAGTCGCTGCGAGAGTCGGGTGACGTGCTGCGAGCGTTGTTCGATCGGGACGAACAACAGGGCCTCGGTCCACTGCTGCAATGCCGCAATCCACGTGGCGTCGTCGACCGTTTCTTTCTCAGCCGGCGTTGCCGCGATCGCCGCCGCCAAGGGATCGCCTCGAGAGGTGTGAATCGCGACCAACCACTGCCTAGCCGACGCGATGACGGGCGTGGGCGGAGGGATCTCGGGTCGTCTAGGGACCGCGCACGTGCGGATCGTCTCCTCGAGATGCAGCGCAAGTCGCGCGGAATCGACCGCGGGAACTTGGCTCAGCAGAACCGCTGCCTGCAGATGAAGCTTCGCAGCCTCGGGGTGATCACGGTGTCGAAGCGCGATCGCGGTCAACAGGTCCGCCGCTATGAGAATTTGATCCCCTTCGCTCGAGGATTCGCTCGTGGGAGACGCCTGGAGCGCGGCGGCTGCCGCGATTGCCAGCGAGACCGCGTCATCAGCGCTAGACGTTTGAAGCGCCGCGGCAGACAGTCGATCTGCGGCAGCTTTCGCCTCGCCACGGCGGATGCGAGATGCGGCCTCGGCAAGCAACAGTCGTGTGTCCACGGCGGTCGAGGCATCATCGACCGGCGAAGCCCCTGTGGCGGCCGCGGTCGCCGCCGAT
>JBGTCJ010000231.1:0-4788 GCA_041748895.1 Pirellulaceae bacterium | reverse complement strand
ACCAATTGCAGCGGGGCGAGCAATGCGAACATGCCCCCACCAAAACGTGAAAGGTCCCCCGCCGAGTGGAGCGAGCGTGTGCCAGCCAAAACCAGGTATCCGGTACACAGCAGAACGAATAGGGTGAGGACGTGAACCGCGCGAGCCAAATACGTTTTAGGTCGTTTCGGAGCAACCACCGCCTCACGGTTAAACACCGGACCGATCATGAACACGCCAACGACTGGGGAATGGGAAAGGGCCTGGAGACCTTGCTCCCGCCGCGACACTCGCTACTGCGGATCGCCCTGAAAAGGCTATCACAAGGCGCCGCGTCACCATAGCCAACCGGTCAATCCGGAAAATCGCTACAAACCCTAGTCGCATGACCAGATCAATCGAATCCTGCCCCCCGAAGGAACATGCCGTCCCTGACATGACCTAGTTTTCAAGGGGGAGAACTTCTCAACACACTCCCCAATGAAGCAACATCCTTGATCTTGGCAACCAACATGTTTAAGTCCGCTCGCCTCGCCATTTGGAATTTTTGTGCCGAAGAGGATGGGCCCACGGCGGTCGAATACGCGGTCATGCTCAGCCTGATCGTCGGCGTTTGCATCGCGTCGATCGGATCGCTGTCCAACGCAGTGGGTGACAGTCTCAACTCGTCGAGCGCGGCGATCAACGCTGCCATGGGCAACTGACCTCGGTCCTGCCGCACGCAAACTCCACGGGGTCGCACCATGTCTTCCGTTTCGCCGGCGAAACTTCGTCAGCAATACTTGGTCGAGTACGACGTCCAGATGGCGCTGCTGTCACGAATGTTTTTCTATGCCCTCGGCGGTACGATCTACTTCGTGGTTATGATCGTTTGTTCACAATGGCTGAGTGACCCCGAGCGGCCGCTGGGGGACGTGCTGATTCAGAGCGTGAGCGATACCGCGTGCTGGTTGCCTGGATTCCTTTTGTTCACGCCGCTTGCCGCGATCGATTTGCTCAAGACCACCAATCGTGCGGCCGGTCCGATCCACCGATTGCGTCGCGAAATGAAATCGTTGATCCAGAACAACAGCGATCGGCCGCTGCAGTTCCGAGACGAGGATTACTGGACCGATCTCGCCGTGAGTTTCAATCAGATTCGCGGGGAGTTGTTGTTCCTCCGTCGGCAAGTTTCGGAAGCCCAACGCGCGACTGAAGCCCCGGCGGCGGGCGAGGACCACGCGGGGGCGATCGTTTCGGCCGGCTGTATAGAAGCCAGTGATTGGTCGGAAATTGAGCCGTCCTCGCTTTTCGATCCCACGTTGGCGGTTGCTGGGAAATCGATGGGCGAGCGCTGAGGATCACTCCCACTGTTCAATCGGCTCGACGCCACCAGCCTGTGTGAGCACAATGGGAGTCGGAAACTCAGCCACCCCCCACGCAGGAACCGCTCGATGCCCTCTCTTACACGCCGCCAGTTCCATCGCGCCGCGATCCTTGCCAGTGGATCGTTGCTCACTGCTGTTCCCGGTGGCCTCACGAACGTTCTCGCTAGGTCACCGATTGAGAGGCGTGGCGAACCGCTCTTGAGGCCTTCGATCGCAGCCTATTCGTTGCGTGCCTATTTTCCCTTCATGAAGGGAAAACCGCAGTCAGCGCCCGCAGACGGCCCCGCCCTCGATCTGTTCGGCTTTATTGACTACTGCGGTTCGCTGGATTGTCACGCCGCCGAATTGACCGGCTACTTCCTTCCGCCCGACGCCGATCGCGAATACCTGCTGCGGCTAAAGCACCACGCTTTCCTGCGCGGGGTGACCATCAGCGGATCGGCGATCGGCAACGATTTTTCGGTCGCCGCCGGGGAGCCTCTCGAAAAACAAATTGCGGAGACGCAGAGCTGGATTGAACGTTCGGCGATCATGGGTGCGCCGCACCTGAGGATCTTTGCCGGAACGGCGAAGCAGCTTGGCGACTCGCAAGAGAAATTGGCGCAAGTCGCCGACGCGGTCAATCGCTGCGCCGTCGCGGCCGAGAAGTGGGGAGTTTTCCTCGGCGTCGAGAACCACGGGGCAATCTCCTCCGACCAACTCCTCAGTGTCATCGAGAAAGTCGATAGTCCCTGGGTGGGCATCAACCTCGACACCGGTAACTTCATCAGCGAGGATCCCTACGAGGACCTGCGACGCTGCGCTCCCCATGCCGTCAATGTGCAATTGAAGGTCGATATGAAGAAGCCCGGCGGAGGACGCTATCCTGCAGACCTCGATCGAATCATTCGAATCTTGCGCGACGCAAACTACCAGGGTTTCGTGGCTGTCGAATACGAGGAAGAGAATCCGTACGAGCAGATCCCGATTCAACTCGATCGCCTGCGACGGGCCATCGCGAGCTAACCACTCGTGCAATCCCTTTCATTGACTCGCGGGTTAGATTTGTCAGACGCGTTTCCCCACGGCTTCCTTCGGATCGCTGCCGCCGCCCCGCGGGTTTCGGTCGCGGCACCGATGGCCAACGCCGATCACTGTCTCGATGCGATCGCGAAGGTCCCGGATGCCGACGTGGTGTTGCTTCCTGAGCTGGCGCTTTCCGGTTACACGTGCGGCGACTTGTTCGCCCAGGCCTCCCTGCTGCAGGCTGTCGTCGAGGCGATCGATAAGCTCTCACGAGAGACGGCCGGTGGCGGCCAATTGATCGTCGTCGGCGCACCGGTTGTGCATCGGGGACGTCTCTACAACACTGCCGTGGTCTTGGGTAGCGGACGGGTGCTGGGTGTGGTTCCCAAACAATACCTCCCCACCTACCGAGAGTTTTACGAGTCGCGGCATTTTCACGCCGGCGACGAGTCGTCATCATCCGACCTGCCGATCGCGATGCAAATCGCGCCATTTGGCATCGACCTTCTCTTTCGCTGGGGCGATGCCGTGATCGCCATCGATATTTGCGAGGACTTGTGGGTGCCCGTCCCACCGTCGAGTTTGGCGTCCCTCGCGGGTGCGAACGTCCTGCTAAATCTCTCGGCCAGCAACGAAACGATCGGCAAGGCGCAGTGGCGGCAAGATTTGGTGGTCAGCCAATCGGGTCGCTGCATCGCCGCGTACGCGTACGCTTCGGCCGGGCCAAACGAATCGACGACCGACTTGGTTTTCGGAGGCCACTGCCTGATCGCTGAGAACGGAAACCTGCTCGGTCAATCTCATCGCGTTGGCGACGGGGGCCATGCGATTACCGAACCGACCCACGTCATCGCCGACATCGATCTGCAGCGGCTGGCCCACGATCGCCGCGTGATCGGTTCGTTCGCTAGTCACCCTTCGTCGCTTCGACGAAGCTATCGCACGATCGATTTTGATGGTCCGCCACGCCGTGAGGCTCGAAGTACCCTGGCGCGTCGGGTCGACGGCGCACCGTTTGTGCCGAGCGATTCGGCGGCGCTCGAGCATCGCTGTGCTGAAGTGATGGCGATTCAGGTTGCCGGTTTGGCAAAGCGTGTATCGCGACTCCCCGATAACCTTCCCTTGGTGATTGGGGTCTCGGGCGGATTGGACAGCACTTTGGCGCTGTTGGTCGCCTGCCGCGCCTGCGACGCCTGTGGATGGCCACGCGGCCGGATCGTCGGGCTCACCATGCCCGGTTTCGGCACCACGGCGAAGACTCGCGAGAATGCGATTGAGCTGATGAAGAAGCTGGGCATCAACAGTGAGTCGATCGACATCCGACAACTCGCGCTCGACACCTTTCTCGCGCTCGATCACCGACCCCTCGGGATCGAAATCGATCGAACGACCGATGTGGCATCGCTCCAGCAGCAGTTGATGATGACGCCCGATGGGCATGCGGACCTTGTTTTCGAAAACGTGCAGGCGCGGTTGCGCACCTACCTGCTGATGACACGTGGGTTCGTCCTCGGGACCGGCGACATGAGTGAACAGGCGCTGGGTTGGTGCACCTACAATGCCGATCACATGTCGATGTACAACGTCAACACATCGATCCCCAAAACGTTGGTTCGATTTTTGGTCAAGCATGCGGCGCTCAGCTTCTTCGCCGAACAGGCGCGCGATGTTTTGCTTCGGATTGTTGACACGCCGATCTCACCCGAATTGCTTCCACCGAGCCGCTCGGGCGAGATTCGCCAGAACACCGAGGACACCCTGGGCGCCTACGAGCTCCACGACTTCTTCCTCTACCACTTCATTCGCAACGGGTTCACCAAGCCGAAAATCCTGTTCCTTGCGAAACACGCATCCTTCTCACGCCCCTACAGCGCCGCTGAAGTCCTTGCGACTCTCGACAGGTTCATCGATCGGTTCTTCGCCTCTCAGTACAAGCGGAGTTGCGTGCCCGATGGACCGAAGGTCGGATCGGTGAGCCTCTCTCCGCGCGGCGATTGGCGGATGCCCAGCGATGCCGAAAGTGACGCATTCCACTGAAGGCCTCCACATGGTCGACGCGGATTCCTTTCGTCCAAGTGTGCCGCGATCGGATTCGACCGGGCGGTCGGCACAGCGTCGTGGCCAGAAGAGTCAACGACCGAGCTTGAGCGAGCTCAGCCCTCCGTCCACCACGATGCTCTGACCGGTGATCCAAGCTTGCTCGGGCGAGAGCAACCAATGAATCGCCGAGGCAATGTCGCCGGGTGACCCGAGCCGCCCGAGCGGGTGCATGGCCCGCGAGGCCTCGGCTCCGCGCTCACTCTCCCAGACCCGGCGGGTGAGTGTCGTTTGAGTCAACCCGGGCGCCACGGCGTTGACGCGAATACCACCGGAGGCGTAGGTCGCCGCCGCTGATCGCATGAGTCCCTCGACGCCGGCCTTGGCCGCCGCGATCGCC
>JBGTCJ010000230.1:0-4013 GCA_041748895.1 Pirellulaceae bacterium | reverse complement strand
GAACGTCGATCATCCTACGGCACTATTGAGCGATGATCGATCGTCGCCGGGGATCGCGAACGCCGCAGATAATGACGAACCGATGCGGCCGCATCATCAAACGCCCGAGCAGGCGGACCGTATGACCGCGATGCGAGAGTTAGCAAACGCTACAGCGAGCGTTGCTCTCAACCGAAGCGCTCGCGGCCAGGCCAACGAGCTGAGGACACGGGCCGTGATGCACCTCTGCCAGGCCGGTGTGGTAACGCTCTGCTCGTTTGCCTTTTTTATGTGTGGCAACCGCATTCCGAAGATGCGATTCGTTTGGTACACCGCCGGTGGCCTTGCTGCAGTCCTCGTTTGCTTTTTTCTCGTCGAGATGGTGCAGAAGTTGATCGCAGCACGATCCGTCTACGACGGTTCGCAATCGGTGACGAAGTTGTCACCAACGCCCAGTGAAGAGATGTCCGCTTAGCGACCGTCGGAGCTTCGCCACCCGTGCCAACAGTCTCGATGAGGGGAGACTACGGGTCGCCGGAGACTTCGATGGACTGGGTGATCCGGCGCACGATCGAATCCGCAATTTCCCCTTCGGGACCGAGATACGGCGCCAGAGCGAACCGCTTATTCGGGTGTCCCTCCGCAAATCGCGCAACGATTTGGGCGATCGACTGAAATAGTTTGCCGTCGAAGAGCAGGTGTGGTTGAACGATGATCGTGTCCAAGCGGCGTTCAACCAACAATCGTTCGATCGTGACCTGCAGCGACGGGTGGGCCATGGCGTAAAAGCAAGTCGCGACCGTCGCAAATGGACGCTGCCCCGCGACCCAGTGGGAGAGCAGTTTCATGTCCGTTTGAGCGCACGGGTCATGACTCCCACGCCCGACCATCACGACACCGGTTCGCCGAACATCCGCTGAATTTGAATTGACTTCGTCCAGGCGTTTCAGAACGAGCGAGAGCAACTCGGGCGCCCGTGACAAGGGACGAGCCTGATGGTAGCGGATGCCATCGCGATCACCGGTAGCGGCGAGGCAGGCCGAGATTGCGGCGGGGATGTCTGATCGCGCGTGGCCCGCGGCAAACAGAAGCAGCGGTGCGACAAGGACTCGCGTTACGCTCGATTCCATCAGGTCGCCCCACGCATCCGAGATCGTCGGACGCTGCAGTTCCAAGAGACCCGGCGCGACGGGGATTCCCGGTAGACGTTGCGCCACCTTTTTGGCGAGCTCAAAGAACTGAGCGGTCCCAACCTCATCACGCGTCCCGTGACCGACCAACAGGACGCCGTCGCCCTGTCGAAAGTCGCTGGGAAATGTCAATTTGCGACAGAGGATTTAGAAAACCCCTTGGTGGCAAGATTCTCCAGTGCGGCGGTCAAATCGAATCCGGACTGGTAGGTCACCACGACTTGCGGATTATCGATCACACCCTCCTCCTTTTGCTCGTCGAGCTCGACGGCCATGACATTGGGCTGGCTTTCGAGCGATTTCTTGACCGCAGGGTAACACGCGAATGGGCAGTGCATGTCTTCAACCCGCAACGTCATCTGCCCCTCTTGGGTCATTACCTGATGACTCTGCGTCGCCAGGACGTCGGTCCCGCTTGCGGCAGAGTCAACTGGCTCGGGGTCGGAGGTTGCGAGAAAGTAGGCAATGCCGAGCGCGGCAAAAACGGCGAGCACGTAAACGGCCGATCGCATCACGAAGACTCCATCGATGGTGAGTGAAGGCGGTAATCAGCGAACCCCATCGGGAGGAATCGCAATCGATCGCCTTGAGGCAGGCTAACACCTAAGCAATTATGCGTTGATGACGAGTCCGCTGTCCATCGCAGGCCAGCGATGCGAGGTCATTTGGAGTTCCTTCGTGCCTGCTGTCGTTTGTTTTGTGCCGCGATGTGGCCCTGCACACGAGTTGCTCCACCACGAGTGAATCGTGCCGCTTTGGCAGCGGTCTGCGCCTTGGGGTCTTTTTGGAAGCGGGCTCGGGGACTTACCGGCAGTGACGCGGGACCGGGACCCGAGGCTTCCTGGATCAAGGGTGAGGTGGTGTCGGTGACGATGGGCCGCTTTTTTCGAGGCGGTACTTTAGCCTTCGTTGATTTCGCTGTTTTCGCTGCTTTCTTCTTGGCAGACTTTGCCGACTTTGCGGCGCCCGCCGCGGAGGTTGTACTTTTCTTGGCGGTCTTCTTCACCGGCGTTGTCTTGGCGACGGGCTGAGATTTTTCAGCGTTCAATGCGTCTGTCTTGGCATTGAGGGTTTCTCGGATAGCGCCGCGGGTTGCGCGATGCGAGGCCACTCGCGCGGGCTTTGGTGTTGCGGGAGTGGAACGTCGCGTTGATGAAGTCCACTTTGCGTCCGGGGCGACCTTCGCCAAACGCTTCTCAAACCTTTCGACCGTTTCGGCAAACAATTGCGCCTTCGTAGCCGATCGGGCATTTGCCGTTTCGAGCTTTTCGGGTTGTTCGGTCTTGGTCTCACGAACTTGCCGGGATGACTGATCTCGCCACTTGTCTCTGAGCGTCCGCGCCCGACGGATCTTTGCCTGCAGCTGCTTCGCATCGAGATCGCCGATCCGCTTGGTGCCGCTCATGAGAACCAGATCGAGCTCCGCGCTCGTGCAGAGTTTTCGAGCCTCGGACATGCTGACCGCCATGATCGCGTTCTCCCTCGTTGAGTCTTTGCGGTGTGAAAGAATCAAGTCTAGCGAGTGGCACGCTCAGATTGAATGCGACATGCCGAGCGGATCCCAAGCGATCGGTTAGACACGAACGAGTTTGCTGACGCGACCACCGACGACCCACTCCGCGACGTAGATGTTGCCATCGGGGTCAAAGCATGCATCGTGGGGATGGACGAACTTTCCAGGCGGACACTTCTCCGGCGTCCGACGCATCGCGAAGTTGTCCCTCAACACTTCAGCTCTCCACGCCGGGTCGTCACCCAATTGAGCCACGAATTCATCGTCCTTGCCGAGTAGCGTGATACGGGCATGGAGATCGGGAACCAACAGGAGATCGCCTTGGGCATCGATATCCGCCGGGAATAGGAAACCGCCGAGTGTCTTGACGTGTTGACCCTCCATATTGAACCACTGCAGCCGCTCATTGGCCCGGTCAGCCACGACGAGTAACGGCGCGTCGCCGCGCTCGTCCAACCACTGGCCATGGGGCGTACGAAACCGCCCCTCTTCGGTCCCGGGGCCGCCAATGGCGTTCACGAACTGGCCCTCGGCGTCGTAGTGATACAGGTAGCCGCTGCCGTAGCCATCACCCAAATAGAACCCGCCGTCGGGGCGAAAGCTCGTGTTGGTCGGGCGAAACTTGATATCGGCCTGCCCAAGAAGGTTGGCGTCACCGAGGATCTCGTCGCGACCTTTCTGCCAAACCAATTCGCCGTGTAGCGACATCTTGGTGAAGCCCATGACCGGGTTTGCCGGTGCCAAGTAAATGAACTGCTCGCCACCCTCACTGCGGATATCGATCCCGTGACCGCTTGCGCTCGATCGCCCTCTGCCGTTTTGGCTTGCGTGGACGTCACCCATCGAGCGAACGAAACGACCCTCGGAGTCGAACACAAATATCGAACCCGGCTCTCCATTGTGCGTGATGTAAACCATTCCCTCGGCATCGATCGCGACGCCGTGCGACGCGTTGCCATAGCCGTGGCCGGCGGGCAGGGCATCATTACCCCAGTGATGGATGCAACGATACGTGTGCGCACCGTCACCGATCACGACCTCCCCTGCGCCCGACTTCCTTTCGGCACCGAGCAATAGGGGCGACTGACTCACGTGCGTGGCGGTGAGCATCGCTCCCACGGCCGTCGCCGTGTTTTGGAGGAATTGACGACGATGAGAAGATCGGGGAGACGACATGATGGAGTCCGAAGTGGAGAGAGTGAAAGGTAGCGGGTTGTGAAAGAGGCAGCGTGAGTCAACACCCGCCGGAAGATTCGCCGGCCTGGTGTCGACCTCGCTCACGGCAGAAGTGTCAGCGTCACGGCTCGCAGGTCCATCACGTGTCGCCCAGG
>JBGTCJ010000229.1:0-9565 GCA_041748895.1 Pirellulaceae bacterium | reverse complement strand
ATCGGCGGCGAGCCTGAGCCCGCGCGAAGGTAAATGCACTTCATGTGCGTCTGTACCGGCGGAGTTCTTTTGGTATCGTATCGCCGTTACGTCCGCGGCACTTGAAAAGACAGTTTTGAATTATTCTTGCCGGTTTTCGTCCCAAGAGCGTCCGTTTGGGGTGGCGCGAGAGCGGCGAGCCAAGGGATCGTAGGATTTTTGCATGGCGACAGTAATCGATCACGACGAGCGTTCAACCGCGGTGGTTCCCGTTGAATTCAACGCGGGAACCAATCATGCCTTCTTGTTTTGGGGGATCGCGGTTGCCGCACAGCTTCCTCTATTCCTGCTTTACCTCTGGTTCACGCTTCCCCAACCGCCTTTCGCCTACGTCGTGCTCGTGTTGCCTGTGGTTGGTTTCTTGACTTGGAAGCGGATTGGCGTCGCGGTCGGTTATCCCCGCGGCTTTGTGGCGAAGGGATTATTTGTTGCCTCGTTTCTGTCACTCGCGTTTGGTTCGGTGATCCTTTCGCCGTGGTTTGGCGCCGCTTCGATTTTCCTATTGGCTACGAGTTTTTTGGCGACCCATGGATTGGGTTATCTGAGTATCGCGTTGTTGCCGATCATCAAGCCGCCTGTGCAGTTGGATCTGCAGTGGAGCGGGTACGTGCAGTCGCTGGCGGCCCGCGTGGCGAGCTTCGCACTCGATCTGATAGGCGTTCCTCACCTCGCCGCGGGACGGACGGTTAGTTTGGCCGATCGTGACTTGACGGTCGCCGCGGCTAGCGGGGGTTACCATTCTTTGTACGCCCTGGTCGCCGTTTCGTTATTGATCTGTGCGTCACGACGGCGACCGCTCACGCTGGTCCCGCTGTATCTCGCTGCGGCAGTCGTGATATCGGTTCTTGGCCATGCGATCCAAACGGTGGTCGCCTCGTATTCGGCGAACGCCGGCGGTGCGGATTTTACCATGGGTTGGCTCAGCGTCGTCTCTGCCTTGTCGACTTTGTTGCTGGGGGCTTTGTTGCTGTGGTCGGCGGATTACCTGATCGTTTTTCTGTTCCACCGGATTGGCGGTCCCGAGGAAACCTTTGGCAGCCGATTGACCGGCGGTTGGGATTGGTTGCTTCGATCGCCGGATGACTATCGTGACTCGCGGTGGGTCGCCGATCCTGTTCCGCGAATCTGGGATCGGTCCGTTCCTCCAAGGGGATTGGCGATCGGGTTGGGCTTGATCGGATTGATCATTTTCATGCCTTTAGCGGCCAAAACACTTTCGGCCTCGGGCGTCAGGAACGCGTCGGAGGCATTGCAACTCACGACCACGCGTAACCTTCCGCAATCGATACCTGGCGTGTCGGGATTCGAGGTTGTCGAGTCGCGGGTGGGGCCGTCTGTTGGCAGCGGGCCCGCGCACACGGTCGAGCAGTGGCGGATTGAGTTGGGAGATGTCGAGGGGATGTTGACGCTTGCTCAGCCGTTCTCGCGATGGACATCGATTGACCAGCGGACAAGCCTTGATGGGTGGAACTTGGTGAGTGTGGACCTTGCACGTCCGTCGATCGATGGTGTGGATCGGGAAGACATCTGGGTTGCCCGGTACGTGCGCGAGGCCGGTGGGTTTGCTTACGAGCTGCGGGCAGGCATCACGCAGGATGGTAGGTCCCTGAGCCCACCGCGGCCGAGCCTGTTTGGCAGAATCCTCGATCGATTGACGGAGCTGAGAGAACGACACGAGATGTCTCGACCAAGGTTAGAGGATTGCGTAATGCTCCACCTTTGGGTCGTCCGCGATAACGATTTGGAGGGCCAACAGCTAGTCGAGCTGATTGACGCCATGGCTGCGATCAGACAGCGGGTTGGGGAGCAGGTTGTCGCTGGGACGGCTGACGGGAGGTAGCCGTTTTGCTCGCCGAATTGGAGCAGCGAAGGGGAAGGGAGCCCTAATCGCCTTTAAAATTCGCGCGTGCCGATTGGCGCGGGCGTAACGAACATTCACCTTCCAGTCTGTTAAGTTGTTTCGAGGTTGTCGAGCTTTGACTGGATTCAGCTTTGGCGCACGTATACATTGACGGGGTTCGTCGGAAGCGCCGTGAGGCTCCCAGACGACATGTGTCGCCAGGGTAGGCAGTTGAGTAATGGATGTGTCGATACACCCGGGCGAGCGACGTTTCGGTCGTTTGGCGCTCGCGTTGTTGTTGGCCGAAGTCCTCGAGTTCATCTGGTTTTTTTATGACGACGAGCGTGTTTGGCGAGTCATCGGGCTTTCCGAGTGAATCCTATCGATCCGATGACTCCGAAGCGAAGGGCGTTTCGCTCGAAGTCAATGGCGAGGCTTCGACAGGGACTGGTTCGCTGGAGGTTCGCAGCAATCAGCGAAATCCAACGCCGGTCTATCCAGCCAGTTCCTATCGCTCGACGGATTATCGCCCGCTCGATCCCAATACCGGGAATTGGCGAGAGGGATCTCACACCTTTGAAGAGGCCGACACACATTTCAATTGGATGTCGGCGGTATGGCGGTATCGATTTGCGTTGTTGCTTCCGATTCTTCTTGGTATCGCACTCAGCGGCGCTTTCTTCACCACGCGACCGAACATTTACCGCTCAACGGCTCGGTTGGTCGTCGAGACCCAGCGGCCATGGACTCCGGACCCGAACTCCACGGATCCGGGCGGTATCGTTCCGCCGGCCGATCTGTTGCTGATGCAGCTGCATAGTGAGCCGGTGTTGGACCATGCGGCGCGACATCCGTTGCTCGCTGATGCCGCTGCCAAAATGAGCTTCGGCGAACTTCGGTACGTGCTGTCGGAGGGCATCGAGTTTGAGAAAGCGATGACTGAGGGTCGATTCGATCGTGCGATCGCCTTCTTTCTTCACTTCGATGACCAGGATCCGCAGTTTTCGGTCAACGCGGTGACCGCGCTCAGCGAGGGTTTGCGGCGATACTTTGCCGATAAGTCTGAAAATTCAGTTTCCGAACTCAAGAAACTGATCACAACCGCAAAGGACAAGCTGCTGCCCGAGTTGAATGACTTGGAGATGGAGTATCGGGCATTTCGCGAGAACACCGAGCTGAGTTGGGATAAGGGGGGATTGATGATCAACCCGTATCGCGACAAGCAGTTGGCGTTGCAGGTGCGGCGGACCGAGTTGGAAGATCAACACCGAGATTTCACGACCAAGCTGGCAGCAATCACGGGGACGATCGAGGCGAGCCAGGACCCACTGTTGGTGATGGAGGTGGTTCAGCAACTGCTGGGCGAAGAGATCTTTGCCGTTCGAAAATTGTTGTCAATGGACGACCAGGCCCCGGTTACCGGCAGAGAACTTCGCGAGGAGGACGTTTCGCTCGCAACCCTGATCATTGAGAAGGAGCTGTTGCCACTTGAGATCGAGCGGGAGCAGTTCGCCGCCGAATTCGGGGCGGGACACCCCTCGGTACGAACGCTCGATCAGCAGTTGGTTGCGATGAAGATCAAGCTTCGTGAGCTGACTGAGCTCGAAAAAAAGCGGCTGACCGAGTTGCGGATCGAAGGTGAGTCGCCATCGGGTGAACTGTTGCGGATTCGCCGTGAGCGGGCCGAATTGGCGGTGACGGGGTTCGTGAGGGCGCTGGAAACTCGCCGCAGCGTGCTCGAGCAGCAGATGGCAATGCTCGATCAACAGATGGCGACACTCGGTGACAACGCCGTGAGGCTGGCTCGTGCCGAGAGCGAGAATGCGATGTATCTGCGAAAGATCGAGCGGGCTCAGAAGCTATTTGATCAGGTAGAGGAGCAGATCACACGGATCAATCTGGCCGATAAAGACGGTTCGATTCACGTCACCGAGCTCAATTCCCCGACGGCGCCCGACTTGGTCTCTCCCATTCTGATCAAGTTCCTTGCCGTTGGTGGACTGCTGGGTGGCCTGGCGGGGTTGGGATTGGTTTATCTTTTGGAAAGCCTCTCCAAGACCTATCGGACGACCGGAGAAATATCTGACACGCTCGGGTTGCGAGTGATCGCCCATATTCCGACCGACAGTCATAAGTTGCCGAAGGTTTCGAAGGGTGAGGTTTACGCGTACGAAAATATCGATCCTGGGTTATCTGCGGTGCATCGCCCCCGTTCGGCAACGTCTGAGGCGGTGCGGAAACTGAGGACTTCGGTGTTCTTCGAAGCCAATGCGATCGGTGCGCGGATCATCCAGGTTACGAGCCCGCTTCCGGAAGACGGCAAGAGTACGCTGGCAGCGAACCTTGCGGTGTCGATCGCCCACAGCGGTAAATCGGTGGTGATTGTGGACGCGGACTTGCGACGGCCTCAAATGACCTCGTCGTTCAATATGGAGAGCCGCCGCGGCTTGACCGAGTTGATCGACGGCTCATGCGATCCGACACAGGTCTTGCATCACACGGCAGTTGAAAATCTCAGCATCGTTCCGTGTGGGCCGATCCCCGCCAATCCGGCCGAGGCGCTCAGCATGCCACAGTTTGGTGAGTTTCTGCAATGGTTGCGTGATCGTTTCGACTACGTGATCGTCGACACACCACCCCTTCTGATCGTGACCGACCCCTCGATTGTGGCGAGTTGCGTGGAGGCGATCGTGTTCACGTTTCGAGTTCGCCGCGGCTGTCGGCCGCAAACCAAGGAAGCCGTTTCGATGTTGCACGCGGCCGGCACACCCGTACTCGGCTGCGTCGTTAACCGTGTCGACCAGAATACCAGTTCGACGGGATACCAAGGCTTCAAGTCCTCTAATTATTACTACGGGCGAAAGTACAACACCCAGGCTATCGACAAGCGCGGTGATGGCTCGGCATCGAAAGAATTCGTCGTCTCCGCTAAGTCGAAGGACCGAAGTGGAGTGCTCGTGTCCTCGACCGTCGCGGACGCGACCGACGATTGAGCCGCTTTCGCTCGCAGGCTCGCGTTTCTTTCTTCGTCGCGAGCAGTTGATCATTGCCCTAGATCGGGGATAATCGCGGGCGTTGTATTTAGGTGAACGCTCTTTCGGACGGCGGCCTGCTAGTGGACGGCTGCGATCGAAGACCTTTCCGGTAGTCGACTTTACTGAGTGAAGACCCCTCAAGGGGAATGATTGATGCGCGGACTTCAGTGGATTAACCCGATCGTTTGGTTTCGAGCCCTGTCCGGCTTCGTCGGCGCATGGTTTGTTTCGCTGCCATGGACAAAGCTTGGACCTGCGGTTCCGGCCATCCTCGCCATGACTGCGGTCGTGCTAATTTCGATCTTGACGTACGCGAGCGATCCCCAGTGGCGTCTGGGTTTGGTGCGCAATCAACTCGGCGCTGCCAAGCGTGTCGGCTCGAACGCGGAAGTGGCGTTGATGGCGCGACGCCTGCTGAACGAGTCCCCGGATGATCTTGGGCTGAGGTTTGAAGTTGCCATTTCTTCGTACGATGGCGAAAACCAGGAGCAAGCAACCGAGTCGCTCGAGGTCTTGGCGAAACAAGACAAGTATGGTCGTGCGGCACTTTGGCTATTGGAGAAAAAGTACTCTCCGATCGAATGGGCGACTTGGGACGACAAGAAGAAAGGTGACTTTGGAACGCTGTTGAAGATCGCGGCCGACGATCAGCCGGACAACAAAGCGGTCACCTCGATTTATGCGGACTACCTGCTGGTCACGGGATCGCAGGAGAAGGCGTTGGGTGAAATCACGAAACTTGTCTCGGTTCAGCCCGGGCGCGCCCTGCAGGGTGCGATGATACTGCGTCAAACCGGTAGGGAATCGCAAGCGACGACGATGGCCCGACAAGGTGCCGAGGCACTCAAGCAGAGAGGCGATGAGGAGCCGGAAAACGTCGATATCGCGTTGATGAGGGCGCAGTTCGCGCTCTTTCTCAAGCGATATGGAGATGCGATCGATCTGCTCAACCGGACGGCCAAGCTTTCCAAAGACGAAAGGCTTCGAACGGGTACGGCAGAACTTCTCGTGCTCTGGTCGAGGGACCAGGATTCGATCGTCAATTCAACCGAACGATTCGCGCGACAATTGTCGTTGTTGAGCAAGGCGGTTGAGATCGCACCCAATCACCCCTTGGTGATCAATGACATCATGACGGTGACATTGCAGTGCTCCAACGAATCCGATCCAAAGGTCTCGCAGCTCCGTGATCTGCTTGTCCAAGGTGTGGCCCCTGAATTGGCACACTTCATCAAGGGCACCGCCGCGATGATGCGTGACGATATCGACGAGGCGAGCCTGCACCTGGAATTGGCGGCCAAGAGTTTGAAGTCGGTACCCGCAGTCCTGAACAACTTGGCGGTCGCTTTGGCGACGCGCGATGACGCCGACTACGACCGAGCCTTGCAAATGGTGGACGCCGCCTTGGAGCAGATGCCCAATCAGGCCTATTTTCATGAAACACGTGGCCAGATTCTGCTCAAGCAGGGGCGGTATCGCGAAGCGATTTCGAGCCTCGAGCAAGCGCTCTCCGCGGCACCGCTTCGCAGCCAGGTGCACACCGGCCTAAAAACTGCCTATCAGGAGTTGAGTCAATTGGAGCTAGCCGAACAGCACGCGCGTTTGGCAGAACAGTATGCCGCCAAACAGGACGAAGAGAAGGCGGAGGTTAAGGTTGATTTCGGCTCCAAGGAAAAAGCCGAGGAGCCGCAGTAGCACGGGAACCTTCCGCCACTTGGTGGGTGGATTTTGCGGTGGCCCGGCTGTGGTCAAAGGCGGCCGCGCCAGCGGATGGGCCGCCCGCGCAAGTGGTTGATCAGCGCGATCCACTGAAGCGCGACAAATAGCCCAATCGCGGGCGTGTGGAACGCGACGCTCTGCCAGGGCTGGCGAAATTGCCTGGCCGCCATCACTCGGGGCAGGTGGCTGAGCAGTAGCGCCATTAGCGACAGCGCGGTTGCCAACGTGTGGCCATGGATCATGGCCAGCGTCAAGCTCACCCATGGGACGATTGCGCCGCCGATCAGGAGGATCGAAAAGGGCACGATCAACTTTGGGTTCGCGATCCCCTCGGTCGCATTCTTGAGCACGCCTCGGATGACCTCAGCGGCGGTCGAGTACATTCGGCACGTTGCCAGCGGTGTTCCGTCGACCACATCGGTCGACAGGCCCGCATGTCGATAGGCTCGAGGTAGCTTCAGTCCGTCATGCCGCGAGGCTCGGATCGCGGCGTGGGTTCCGGCTTTTTCGTACTCGTCACGGGTGGTCATGAAGAGTTGACCACATCCGGCGGCGTATGCCGGATCGCTGGATCGCCGCATCCTTTTCAAGGGAAGGAATCCCAGCAGGATGAAGTGCATTAGCGGAATGATCCATCGCTCGAGCCACGTCTCGGTCCGCTGGTGAGGAAAGGCGCTCAGCAGTGCCGTGCCCCGTTGCCGCCGGTACTCGTCCAGGCGAATGAGTGCCGTGGGGTCCAGTCTCACGTCAGCGTCGATGAAAACCAGTAGGTCGTTCCGCGCCTCGCGAGCAAGATGGTAACACGCGTGTTGCTTGCCATTCCAACCCTCTGGCAAAGCGGGACTGGTCAGCAAACGGACTCGCCCATCGGATCGCACAAGATCGGCAACCCTCACGGCGGTTTGGTCTTCGCTGTGATCATCTAGCACAACGACCTCGATGCTCACCAACCGGCTTTGCAGCGCGGCCTGAACCGCCGCTGCAATGGAGGCTTCCTCATTGCGAGCCGGAATAAGCAGCGAAATGGCCGGGGAAGAGCGCAATGTCGCAGGGGCGGATGCGGATGGTTGACCGACCGCTTCATCGCCGGCAATTTTTGGAAGCGGCGGTGGAAGGAAATGCACTCGGTTGATAAAAAACATCACCGCGGGACCGGCCGAGCAAAAAAATCCGAAAGCGGCGAGTGTGGTCAGAATCACTTCAGCTTCTCGCCGTGATCGGGACGAAATGACTTTCCCGACGTGAGGGTCTTCAGTCGACGCATCAGATCGTACGATCCCCCAGCCCCCCTGCGACCGCGTAGGATTGGCAGGAATTCGGCTGCATCGCGGGCGATGACCGCATCGGCCAAGCGGTCCTGAGTCAATCGCAGTTCCTCGCCAAGGCACCGCGACCACTGCACCTTATCTCCGCCTGGTTCTCGGTCTCGGCCGCGTTCCGAGCCGATGAGAATCGGCGTGCCGAATCGGAACAGGCACTCTGGCAGCCGTTCTTCCCAGAAGGTGTATTCGATGGCAAGCGGCACGACGACTCCGGTCCCCAGCCTGCTGCAGAGATGTGCCAGTCCCGGCATCAAACCGGCCGATCGGTCCCGTGGGTCACAGAAGCGTCCTTCGGGAGTGATCCAAAGCGACGTCGAAGGGTGACTTAGGATGGCCAGACTTTGCTTGAGAAATGAGGCGGCGCCCGAGACAGTCTCCAGCGTCACGCCAAAAAAGCCAAGTTTGGCGAACACCCGGTATTGCTCGAGCGCCCGCGAATCGATCGGCGCGTAGAACTGGCGACCGGCCAGCAGGTGCTTGTTCAGGAAATGTGCGATCAGGGGATCCCACCAGGAGGGATGATTGGCGTAGATGATCAGCGGCATCTCGGGGACGATGCCACGGGGTGGAAACCCATCGCGTTGCACCGAGACGCTGTGAAAGTGGCGTCGGAGGTAGGAACCGAGAAAGGCATGGAAGCCGGCTTGGAACCAGGCGGGGACCGGAGGGGGAGAGTTCGTGTTCAGTTTTCCGATTTCGTGCATGGTGGGTCTTTGCGATGACCACGGACCCTTATCCGTGGAGACATTATGCGTCGCAGTCGACTGTCACGAAAGCCACGAGCCTCACGCGAAGCGGTACCGTGCGCGAGACGAAAAAATTCTGCAGCTGCGCCGGTGTTCCGCGCGGAAATGTCGATTTCGATTCGTAAATCGCGGTGATTTTGGAAGTCCACCCAACGATCCAATCCGCCTTGACCCCGTCGAGGCTGCTCGCCTATCCTCCGCCCATCGCACTGAGACACACGTGACTCAGTGACGAGTGGTTTCCGCCAACTGCGGTTCGCATCGGTGTTGGGCGTTGATACGCCGAAGGCCGCGAACAGATTGCCAGGCAGGTCACACGGAAGTGGCTTGGACAGGCAATCGCAACGGGCGTGAGACAAGTAGTTCGATCATCCCGAACGCATGGATGCAACCGGGGTCATCGAACCGCGAATCGAATCACCGATCCACCGGCTCCCGGTCACTAGCGCGTCGTCCTCCGCCCCCCTGGGACACGAACTAACCGGGAGCTTTTTTTATGCGCCGAGGTCAGAACCGGGTGGGCCTAATGGCAATCGCCCGGAACCCGAGGGAATCCCGGGACCCGTGGGGATCAAGTCGACCAACTGCGCCTATCCGCCTCGCGTCACCATCGGTTCTTTCGCGCCGCACGATGCCCTACACTGTTGAATGTGACGAAGGGCGAGCCTTGGAGCGTGAGATCGTAGGGGAAGAATGTGCGGGGAGTCATTAGCGGCGAAGGCCTAGAGGCCGTGTCCGGCGCATCGGGGATGTCAGGAGGCTCGTTGATCGACTCCTTTGGTAGGGTCCATCGAAGCCTCCGCATCAGCGTCACTGACCGCTGCAACATCCGCTGTTTCTATTGCATGCCGTCGGGCAAGGTAG
>JBGTCJ010000228.1:0-3495 GCA_041748895.1 Pirellulaceae bacterium | reverse complement strand
CTCTCACCGTGTTGTCGATGTAGGGCAACGGCATACCCTCGTCTCGCAATTGATAGCCCGTCGCTGGGTTCTCCCAGAGTTTTCCGTCGGCGGTGAGCATCTCGTAAACCCATTGGTCGTACTGCCGATTCTCGCGAATGCTGTCCTTGACATAAGCCAAATACGGCTGGGCAACGATGTTGTTTTGTGGCGAGTCAACCAATCGCAGCGTGTCGGCCCAGAAATTAAAGAAGTTGCTCACATAATCAGGGCTCGAGAGCAGTTGGTCGATCAACTCTTGACGCCGATCAGCCGGATCGGAGGCAAAGTATCGATTCACTTCCGACAGCGTCGGGATACGACCGGCGACATCGAGATAAACGCGGCGAAGAAAGGTCTCCTCATTGGCCAAAGCGTTGGGCTGAAAGCCCAACGACAACAGCCGCGACTCGATCCGCAGATCGATTTCGGCCGCGGCGGCAGCGACCTGATCACGGCGCGATGCGATCACCGCAGCGACCTTCATCTCGTCCGGTTTGCCATCGCGGACGCTCTGAGGCAGGCGACTGACGGGCGGCTTGACCCTCTTGGCCGGTTGCGCACCCTGACCACGTTTGCCCGCCTTCTGGCCGCGCGCCTCGCCCGGATCCATCGCACAAAGAACGAGCAGTGAGCCCAACACCGCGAGCGTTAGCGATCTCAAAATCATTGGTTTCACACTAGATGAGTACTTCGGGTGGCCAACCCGATCACGGACGCCCGCCGCTTCCGCAGGACTTCGAGTATATTTACGAATCCGACTTTTTGCGGATCTCGATCTCTTTATGGATCCCGCGAACTCTTCATGGACCCAAGAGGTGGTAAAACCAGGGTCCATCCTATGAACGTTTCTCACCGAAGGGCGAACCCAACAATGCGTCAGATCCTCCCCGCTAATAAGCTTCCCTTGATGCTGATTCCCCCTCTGGCGGTACTCATGTCCTTCGCGGTGGCGGGACCGCCTCAAGTATCCTCAGCGGTCGGATCGCCCGATGTCGGTGACGCCGCCCAGCGGTTGGTTATCGAGAATGCCTCCAGTGGGCTTCGATGGCTCAAGGATGAAGCCGGTGTATCGCTGGTCGATGACGGGGTCGTGCGGTTGCGTCATGAGTTCCGAAGCGGCGGAAAGCCGATCGTCTTTCCTCTCCTATCGCCCGCCGGACGACCGCTCACCCGCAGCTTCCCCATGACTCCGCTGGCTGAGGGTGGGTCGAAAGATCACGTTCACCAGCGATCGCTTTGGATGACGCACGGGGAAGTGAATGACGTTGATTTCTGGGTTGAGAACGAACGAGCCGGAACCGTCCAGCATCGGGAAGTTGTCTCGCTCAACGCGACCGATCGCACGGGCTCGCTGGTGACCACGGCCGACTGGGTTGCTCCGGCGGTCGGCGGCGGTCAACCGACCGTGTTGCTCAACGAGCGACGTGTCACGACTGTCGACTTTTCATCCAGCCCGCACGCCGTCGATTTCGTTATTGACTTGACCGCGGTGGCCGATCGGGTGAACTTCGGCGATACGAAGGAAGGTTCGTTTGGGATCCGAATGGCTGACTCGATCGCCGTGGACTCCAAGCAGGGCGGTTTGATCACGAACGCCAATGGCCAGTCCAACGTCGAGGCGTGGGGAAAGCGAGCCAACTGGGTTGACTACTCAGGCCCGGTCGATGGCGATACGGTCGGCATCTCGGTCCTCGAGCATCCCTCGAGCTTCGGGCATCCGTGCCGATGGCACGTCCGCACATACGGCCTGTTCGCCGCAAACCCTTTTGGTGAGCATCACTTCGTGGGAGGTGATCGAACCGAGGGCCACACCCTGAGCAAGGGTGAGACGATTCGACTGGCCTATCGATTGCTCCTGCACGATGGCCCGGCCGATCAGGAAATGGTCAACGCGGCATGGCGTCAGTTCTCTGAAACCACGCTGCCGTAGGCTCGCCGGCGAAACAACGTGACACCCATCGTCATCGCCATGACCAAGACGATGGCGTGGCCCGGTTCGGGAACCGCCGTGACCGAGAACTGCCAGCTCACCGTTTGCTGCAAATGCAACGGATCGAGTCGGTACCAATCGAGCGGCCCACCGCTGAACGCCTGAGGCAGCACCGAATCAAAAGCCAATGCCCGAACGCTGTAGCTGCCTACCCCCAAGTTTAAGGAGGCAATATCGAGCGCCTCACCTGAGAACGCCAATGGGGTTTCGTCGATAAACCAGCTAACACTGATCACGTTGGGGTCCACGGTCGAGACCCAAAGGGTGGTTGGGTCGATCAAATGGTCGAGGTTATCCAACCAAAGATCGAGCGGCCGTACCTCCAGATAAAGATCGTGGATAAATTTTTCGCGGCTGACCGCGTCGAACGGCCGGCCAAGGGACCGCATCTTCGAGTTTTGAGAAGGCCGCCAAACCCCGTTCTCCAAGTACCTCCCGCCCTCGTAGTAGCCGATCGGACCGATACTAGATTCCGGGTCGACATAGCCGACCCAGCGATCCCATTTTCCGCTGTCTTTGTTGTTCGTCACATTGACCTCTTGGAACTCCCCACCGGTGTGAGTGCCCGGGCTGAAGTACTCGTCGGCCAGGTCGGCGAACGAGTGAGCGACTTCGTGCAATGCCAATTCCGAAGCGGCCGAATTCCCACCGGCGTAGACGGCCCACTGACCACCGCCACCTCCGTACTTGGTGGCGTTGACGACCCCGAATCGCATGTCGACATCGATCCCCGTCCCGGCAAGGGCCGTGTTCATCGCTGCGTTGGCTTTGGAGTTGCTGAAGTAGAGCAAGCGATCCGTGCTTCCGTCCCAGTTGTAACTGGCGTCCAGCGCGGTATTGACGAAGATATTGTTGATCGGATCATCGGCGCCCGATTGGTTGCTAATCACGTTCACGCGATGAACGTTAAAGAAGTTCTGATACCTCCCGAAAGGCGAGGCAAGGGGATTGGTAAACAGGTAGTCGAGCGTCGTTTGGATGTGGTTGACGTAGGTTGTATCCAGCTCATGCGCCTGGTAACCGTCGCCGATGAAGACCATGTCCACGCGGTTGGCCGAGGGCCCATTGTCGATCACGGTGTCGAGCGTCTGCGCGGTGCCGAGCTTCGCGGGAATCAAGGTTATGGTGAGAGCCAATCCCGACCAAAAGCCGCGTGCCACAGACCGGCCGATGAAATCCCGGATCGATGCTCGGGTCCGTGGTGATACGCGAGTCAGCATGAGATTGCGCCGATCGTAACGATGATGAAGAATGGGAGGGTTGCCTGGGCAGGCGCGCAGTGTAGTAACCGCAAAACGCCCTGCAAGAGGCATCGCCGAAAAAGGCTCAGGAGCTGGGCAGCGGGATTTGGACCTCAACCGGTTTGCCCGGAACCCATTTTCCGTCGACGAACGCCTCGGGGGTCAGCCTGATCGGTCCACAGCCGACGGTTGCGGCCGGCAAGTCGATCTCGCCGCGGTCGGCCTCAGCCTCGTGAATTCGGC
>JBGTCJ010000227.1:0-3344 GCA_041748895.1 Pirellulaceae bacterium | reverse complement strand
GGCATCGGACTTTTTCGAATATTCCTGCAGGGTTGTCCGTTCGGAGTCGTACTTGAGCGAGGTCTTCTCGACATCCATGGTAGGGTCGATGTCGGCATGAGCGGCGACGCGAATCGGACCGTAACCGACGAGCGTCTTGATGATCTTTTGCTCGTAGGCCGCTTCTTCCTCCAACCGCCTTCGGAGCAGCGGGTCCTCATCGGCTAGGTCACCCGACCCATAATTTGAATTGGTGTCGATGACCACAACGTCTTCGATGGTCATTCCAGCAAAAGAACCTCGGATCAAGTCTTTGATCATGTTGATCCGAGCTTTGGTCAACGTGCCCGAACCTTCCGGCGAGACCACGACGCTCGCCGATTGCGGGCGGAGCCGCGACAAACCGGTCCGTTCGCCGCGGTCGTACTCGACACTCGCCCAGCGGACATCGGGGAAGGCGGCAATCTTGGTGCCGAGATCCTGTTCCTTGGCGTGCATCTCACGGGCCAGACGCTGTTCGCTCGACTCGAACGGACTCGCCTTGTCCATCGCATCTTGGATCGCGGATCGGAGTCCCATCGGCAACGTCGACGATTCCTGCAGCGCCTTGAGGTAATCAGCCCGACTCGATTTCGGGATCCGAATTCGTCGACCTTCGCGAGTCCAACCGCTGAGCCCCGCTTGGCTGAAGGCGAGTTCCACGGAATCGACTTCCGTCTCGCCCATCGTCCGGCCACCGAAGAGGTATTCACCTTCGGCATTCCCACCGCCGCCGCGGACGAGGAATCCGAGACCGATCACGATGGTTGCGACCAACATGCCCGCGATGGCGCGCGAGCCTGCGGGCATGGCGAGGATCGTTTCTCGGAGCGGGTTGAACGCTTGTTGGAAGAAGTTCATCGTTGAAAAATCAGTCGGTCATCCAAAGACATTTGTATCGAGCGTGATGCACCCAGAGTGCCGGCCCCCATTTCCGACAGGCTCTATATTTGAATTTGTTGCAATTCTCGGTAGGCTTCGATCAGTTTGTTGCGGACCTGAAGCATCATGCGAAATGACAGGTCGGCCTTCTGAACGGCGGTAAGTACTTCGGCCTGGTTGACGTCGCCGCCCGTGAGCAGCTCGTGCACCAAGGAGTCGGCATCGTTTTGCATCGCGTTGACCTCACCCACCTTGCCGACCATCAGGTCAGCAAAATCGGCGGACGCTCCCGTTGCCTCGCCGGGGGCGCCGGCGACAAGTCGCTGGAGTCCTGATGGCAGGGTGGGCGGAGCGGGCGGTGCGGCAAAGCGAATCGGTGACAACGTTGTGCGGCTCTATCGGTCAGGGCAGGGTGAACGGCGCGGGCAAAGCGGCGACCCAGTGTCAGGCCAGAATGGTCAGCGTTTCTCTTGAAAGGTCCTTCGTGATTTCCATCACCCCGACATTCGCCTCGTAGGCACGCGTCGACTCAAGGGCATCGACCATTTGCGTGGTCAGGTCGATGTTGGGGTATGCGACGTAGCCCTGGTGCTCGCCTTCCTGAATCGCCAGCGGATGATTGGGTTGATACCGGTACAACGGCTCGGCCTTGTCGGGAACGATTTCGGAGACGCGAACGCCGGCGACATCCTGATCTCGGCCGATTGCGGTGGCTTCGAAGATGACTTGGCGGGCGCGATAGGGGTTGGCTTGTCCCGTTTCATCGGTGAGCGACGACATGTTGGCGATGTTTCCGCTGATGGCATTGAGCCGAGTTCTTTGGGCGACGAGCGCCGAGGTGCTGATATCGAGGGCGCGAAGCATCGGTTGAACTCTCTGTCGTGGGTCGGAAGATTGAGTCCGCTGAGCGGATGGCTGAGATGTTCTGGGCGCTTGGTTGCCGTGGTACAGCCCCGAACCTCGGCAAGCGGTTAGGCGCGTTCGGTGATCGCGGCGCGGAGCAAGGCGAACTGGTTGCGCATGGTGGCAATGGCAAGGTTGTGCATCCCCTGATTCTTGGCGATTTCCGTCACGTTCCGCTCGAGGCTGACATCGCTGCCGTCGTGCATGACAACGGGTTCCATCGCCGAGCGTGGCCCGTGCATCAGTTGATCTCGCGTCGCGGCTTGAAGTCCGCGGGGACCGTCGCTTTGTCTCGATCCGAGAGCGGTCGATGACAGGCTGCTACCGGGCGAAGGGTGTTTGGATTGCTCGATCGCGTCGCTCAGCGCCGCCTGGAAGCGGTCGACCGAAAGGTCACGTGCGCGGTAATCGGGTGTATCGAGATTGGCGAGGTTGCTGGCGAGCAGCTCGTGGCGGCGCTCGGTGAAGATCGCTGTCTGTTGCAGAGCTGGTATCGTTGTCGATTCAAACAATCGGATCATCGGATCAGGCGGCTTTGCGGGCGACTTTGTGGAACGGTAGGACGATCGTGACGGCGGCACCGCCTTGTGGACAATTTTGCCAATGGGGTTTGCAGCCTAGTGCGGCGGCGGCGAAGGGGAGCGAGTGGCCGCGTGATTCCGTATCGCTCCAAGTGTCGGCGATTTCGAGCTCCACGCCCGCTGCCGTCTGGCAGGCGGTGACCGTGATTTCACCGTCATCGGGCATCTCGCGTAGTGAATCGGCGACCAATCCGCGCACCAAGGACGACAGAAGTTCGCGATTGGCCGTCGTCCTCAAACGCGTGTCGACATTGAGCTCGAACAGGATCGGCTTGGGGTGTTCTCGCAGCAGGGGAGAGATCACGCATTCGACCAAGACGGCAAGTGAACACGTTTCGTCGGCCCCGGTGAGACGATCAGACATGGTGCGCTCCGTGCACGAGGGTTTGGTGGAAAACCGGCAGCCACGACGGCATGATCCAATCGCATAAGCCATTTTCAGCGGTCTGGGCAAGGGCATTCGGAAAGAAACTCTCCTAGAGTGCTGCGGCAGGCAGATGCCATGACGACCGGCCCACGATCGCCGCAACGTCTTCGTAAGTGAGAGGCCACAGGCGTTTCTCGTGGTCGACCGCGATACCCCGGTGGCGTCGGCCGCGGTTGGGCCGCACACTATGAAGACGTCGTCTCTACCCTCCTTCGCACCCTCGCCGCCTTGGTTGTTCATGAAAACGGTTCGTCACGATTTGGTCGTTGTTGGCGGTGGTCCGGCGGGTTACGTGGCCGCGATTCGGGCAGCTCAGCTCGGCATCGACGTCGCCTGCATCGACGAAAACTCGCGCTTCGGTGGCACCTGCCTGCGGGTGGGGTGCATCCCGAGCAAGGCCTTGCTCGAATCGAGCCATCTCTACGAAGAGGCGCGTCATCGTTTCGCCGATCACGGGGTGAAGTGCAGCGGGATCGAACTCGACCTGGCGGCCATGATGCGACGCAAGGAAAAGATTGTCGACACGCTGACCG
>JBGTCJ010000226.1:0-15911 GCA_041748895.1 Pirellulaceae bacterium | reverse complement strand
GCGCTCCAATTCTTGGCACCGCTAATTGGCCCGCCCCGTGGATCGAGCATCACGACGAAACCCGGAAGGTTCTCATTTTCGCTGCCCAATCCATACGTCAGCCAACTGCCCAAGCAGGGGCTCCCGCTGATGATTCGCCCGCTATTCATCTGCAGCATCGCCGAACCGTGTATCGGTGAATCGGCCGTCATTGAGTGAATGAAGCCAATGTCATCGACGTGGCGAGCGATGTGGGGAAACAGGTCGCTAACCATCTTGCCGCACTCGCCGTAGCGCTGGAATTTCCACCGCGGCTCAACGATTCGCCCCTGGTTTTTGTGCCCACTTCGCCCAAAGGTTTTGACGTCGATCGTTTGGTTATCCATGCCCACCATGGCCGGTTTGTAATCAAACGTATCGATATGGCTGGGGCCGCCATACATGTAGAGAAAAATGACGTTCTTCGCCTTCGGCGTGAAGCGTGGTGGCTTGGCTCGCAGCGGATTCTTGAAGGGGTCACCACCCACCGCGTTGCCGGCGGTCGCCGCGGACATGGGTGACGCGGCGCGCGACTGCCGTGCCAACAGCGACGAGAGGGCCAATCCGGCAAAACCGCCGCCAAATTGCAGGAGCGTCTCGCGACGGGTTTGTCCACAGAAGTTCTGCGGAACGCTGCCACTGATGGGATATCCGCTCATCGATCTAATCCAAAAAAATGAACTCATTCAAACTGATCGCCATCCGGCACGACAATTCCGCGGCGGCTCTGGGCGTTTGCTGGTGGTCACGGACCAGCGACGCAAGCAACTCTTGAAAACTTTGCATTTCCCGTGCGGTTGGATCCCGCTGCGTCACTCGCCGAAAGACTTCCACAATGAATCGATCGGCCGCTCCGCTCGCCGCCCCCTGCCCGGTCGAATCCAGAGGGCCGACAAATAGCTCTCCAACTTTGCGCTGAATATCTTCGACCATCCAGCGGGCGACATCTCCGGAAAACTGACTATTCATCAGCCCCAATGCCTGCGTCGGCTGAGTCGTTGCGAACCGGACGGGGCAGGTGAAGTCGGTGTCCGCCGCATCAAAACTCGCCAGCAGCGGAACGGCCAATGACCGCTTGGTGAAAACGTAGAGGCTGCGGCGCGCCCGATCGGCATCGGACGAGCTCTCCCAACCCTCGCCCGGACGACTCTGTCCCGCCAACACCTCCGCCTCGAGAACCGGATAAACACTTCGACCGCCGACACGTAGGTCCAATTGTCCGCACGCGGCCAACATGGAATCACGCACCTCTTCGGCGGACAGCCGACGCGGATCGAATCGCCAGAAGTGATCGTTTTCCGGATCGGTGGCCAGCGCGGGCTGATCGGATGAACTTCGTCGATACGCCGCTGAGGTGACGATCAGCCGATGCAGAGGCTTCAAATGCCACCCGCTGTCGACCAATGCCAACGCGAGGTGATCGAGCAATTCGGGGTGGGTTGGTGGTGCACCGGCGAAGCCAAAGTCGCTCGGTGTGCGAACGATACCCCGACCAAAATGGTGCTGCCAGACGCGATTGGCCATGACCCGCGCCGCGAGCGGTTGCGACGAGGGATCAACAATCCATCGTGCTAGCGCGGACCGCCTTCCCGACGATGGCCCCCGACCCGCGGTCGCTGACACGGGTGGTGAAACGATCGCGTCGCCACCGCCCAGCACTTCCAAAAATCCTGGCTCCACTGGCTCGCCCTCGGCGTGTGGGTTACCACGCAACAGCACGTGCGTTTGAGGCGGTCCTTCGCTACGCTCCGTGACCACCAACGCCCGCTCAATCCCTTGAGGACGCTGCTGATCAAGCGTTCGCAGGTCGGCCAAATCCTGGGCGTAAGTTTCAGCCCGCTCCGCCGATACCCCTCGGCCCACGTAACGACGCGCAATCGCGGCTCGATTCGCCTCGTGGAAAAACTCTTGCTGATCGACCGGCAAGAGCCGCGGCTTCAAGTCCCGCTCGAAGGCGTTCGTTCGTTTCCGCAAACGTTGGACTTGCCGGTCGTGATTCTCGATCGCCTCCTTCGCCGCCTGATGATCCGAATCCATCACCAGAGGACGAAGTGAAAACGACTCGACACTTTCCTTGCTTCGCGCTCCGTAGCGATTCACCCCGGCGAAGAACGCGAGGAAACGATAATAATCCGCGTGAGTAATCGGATCGATCTTGTGTTCATGACAGCGGGCACAATTGACGGTCAAGCCGAGAAACGTCTGCGAGGTAACGGCTACAAGATCATCCAACTCGTCAAACAACGCCTGTTTGGGATCCGCCGGCTCGTCGTCCCAGATGCCTAGCCGGTAGAAGCCCGTCGCGATCATTCCGTCGGGATCACCGTACAACTCATCGCCAGCAAGCTGCTGCGCCACGAATGCGTCATAGGGCCGGTCAAGATTGAACGACTCGATCACATACTGGCGGTACCGCCACGCTTCGGGCTTATCGCTATCGCGTTCGTAGCTGTTGGTTTCGGCCCAACGAACCAAATCGAGCCAGTGTCGAGCCCAGCGCTCGCCGTACTGGGGCGAGGCAAGCAACGAATCGACCATACGGAGATAGTTCAAGTCCGATGGGTCTCGCGAAAACGCTTGAATCATCTCGGCGGTGGGCGGCAACCCAGTCAAATCGTAACTCAAGCGGCGCAGCTGATCCCCGGGATCGGCCGGCCCATTGGGCGTGACGCCTGCCGCGATTTGCCGCTGACTGATGAAGCGATCAATTGGATGGTCCCACAGCGCATCTCGATCGCCAATCGACTGACCCCATGCATCCCCCGCCGTGGATCGTTTCGGTAGCTCGGGCCGGGCGAGCGGCCGAAAAGACCAAAATTCGCGATCGGCGTCCGTGATACGTGCGCCAGGCGACTCCGGTCGCTGCTCCTCGACATCCCCGATGCGCTCGGGCGGGTAGGGAGCACCGAGCGAAACCCATCGCTCGAGAATCGCAATCTGCTCGTCGGCAAGTCGACCTCGGGGCGGCATTTCGTAGCCCTCGTACCGTACCGCTTGCAACAGAACGCTCTCTTCGGGGTCGTCGAAATCGACCACCGTGCCGCCTTCGCCGCCCAGCATCAAGCGACTACGAAGGTCCAATCGGAAGCCCCCTTTGGCCTGCTTTTCCGCATGACACTCAAAGCAGTGAGACTGAAGTATCGGCAGCACCGCGTCCGAAAAAAAACGTTCGTGCTGAGATCCGGCTTCACTCGAACCGAGCTCCGGTGTTCGACCTTCATCTGCCGAGGCAAAGACACTGAAACCGATCGAAATCAGGAAACAGAACCTGGCGGTCCATTGCGAACGGGGTGGTGACAACACAGGTGGGACTCCGAGGACGGGTGGCCCGAATTATAACCTGTTGTCAGTCGGTTTGGCATCCGATGGAGTGATGGGTTACGCATTATCCGCAAGATCACGGATCGATTGATTTCCCTTGTCATTCGCAAACGTGCATCGAAGTTTCATCTCGATGGAGTGCCGACGCAATCAAAACGCCGTCGCAGCCCGCATCGACCAATCGGGCGATGTCTTCCCGACTTCGCACTCCCCCTCCGCTCAGCATGCGAACTCCCGGCCAATGGGTCTTGACGCTTCGACACACGCCGTCCGTGCCGATGCCGCTTAAGCCCCCCACGTACCGCAAATCGAGCACGACCACGGTAATCACGCCCAAGTCCGCGGCGCGTTCACACCACCGCGAGTGATGGTCCGTCGCTGACCCAGCAGCCGTTTTTACTAGATCGCCTTCCAGATCGAGCCCGGCGGCCACGCGCGTGATTCCCATTTCCGCCAGCAAGTTCCCGATCGCTTCGCTCCAGTGGTCCAAAGAGCGAAACGATTCGGTTGGGATCACGCACACCAGATTGGGAGCAAGCCCCGCTGCGGCCGTGGCGATCGACAGACTACAACGACCCGCGTCCCAATAGACGCGACCCGCACACGTCGCCTCGGCAATCGCGACGGCTAGACGCCAATCGGGATCCTTCGAATCGACGATCGCGTCAAGATCGGCCAAGTAGAGTGACGTCACGCCACAACGTCGATAACGCTCGGCCAACGCCCATGCATCGCCAGCAACAATCCCATCTGCTGCCACCTCGCCGTAGAGGTGTCGCTGCCCCGCAATGGCGTGTACAGCGCGCCCTCCACGGAGATCGATCACACCGATCAACTCAGCCCGCACGATCGTCAGGGCGTGATCGGCAGTGAATAGAGCGATTCGACTTTGAGGATCGCGTAATCGTCGGGGAACGTGTGAATCGCTTGAATCAAAAGGCTCTTTTGCCGTGTCTCAATGTTGGCATAACTGATCGCGCCAAAAGCCATTCGGCCGCTCGACTCGAAGCGGTGCAGGAGGCCCGTCGTGCCATCGCCTGCCAACTGCTGCGCGACCATGAAGAACATGTCCGGTGAAACGGCGTCGAGCTGGTAGTGAGTGCGATACGTGATTCCCCCGTAGCATTCAGCGCGATCGGTGCGGCTGCCTTTGAGGGGCGACGAGATCAGGCAACGCTTTTCGGGCAATGGTTCGGTGGCGCTCGTGGCGACTTCACAAATCGTGACACCGCGACTTTCCCACGTCACCACATGACCACACGACGTGATATCCACCCTTGCCTCGTATTCGCTGCGTTCAATCCGCCGTGACTGGACGGTCGTGTAGAGCTCGGGATGGAGCCGTCGACCGTACACACGAAAAGCCAACTCAGCAATTTTAGGGCGAACCGAAAGCACGGGTATCATCTCTCTCGCGCGGATTGGGTGACGACCATCGCAGTATAGCTCGAACGTGCCGCCGACCTGAATAGCGTTTACGACCGGGCGGGTGTCGAATAATCTTTCTTGCCGCTGATCCACAATTCGTCTTGACAGGCTCGCATGCATGATCGCCGTGATCGACAACTACGATTCGTTTACCTACAACCTGGTTCAGCGTTTGGGGGAGATCGATCCCTCGATCGACCTTCGCGTGATCCGCAACGACCAAGCCACGCCGGGCGAGATTGAGGCGATGGGCGCGACCCGGCTGCTGATCTCCCCGGGGCCCTGCACTCCCACCGAGGCAGGCGTCAGCGTCGACGCGGTTCGGCACTTCATGGGCAGAATTCCCGTACTCGGCGTCTGCCTTGGCCACCAATCGATTGGACAGGCGCTCGGTGCCTCGATCGTTCGTGCCCCGATGCTGATGCATGGCAAAACCGATCGGATCACTCACGACCATACCGGACTTCTTTCCGGGGTCCAGTCGCCGTTCACCGCCACGCGGTATCACAGTCTGGTCATCGACCCGCAAACACTTCCTGATTGTCTGCTCGTTCACGCCTGGAGCGATTTGGGCCCCAAGCGTCAAATCATGGGCGTCAGGCACAAGCAGTTCAAACTCGAAGGGTGGCAGTTCCACCCCGAAAGCTTTCTCACCGAGCCCGGGGTGGAACTGCTGCGTCGGTTCCTGAGCTGGTGAATCGTTGGTTGATCCCTCGATTTCAAGTAACTATAGTCGGGCTGCCTCGGGTCCGTGGATTTGCGGTGGTTACTCTTTGCGGGCCTTCGGTGATCGCAAACGTTGATTGTCGCGAGCCTTGGAATCGGGGTCACCCCATTCCCCAAGAGCGACAGCATGGTTCGACGATTTTTGGTTCGAGGTCAGGTCGGCTCGCGTCAGGCCAGAAGGGATGCCTCTGCCTCACGACGACGCAAGCGTAAGGGCTCACGCCGCCGCAACCATCGGCTCGAACAACTTGAAGCCCGGTTGATGCTTGCCGGCGAAATTCGGACCAACGTCCTCAGCCACATGGACGTCAACGACGACGGCCAAATCACGCTGCTCGACCCGCTGCTGATCGTCAATCAGATGTCACGCCGACGCAGAGCGGAGCTTTCGCCCGGTTCGATCGATCTTTCGCAATTCCCGGTGTACTTTACCGATGTCAATTGCAGTGGCACCGAGACGATGCTCGACGGTCTCCTGATCGTCAACGCGCTCGCGCGTCGCCGATTGCCTCTGGCCTGGAGTTTTTCCGAATCGGGCGGCTCGACCGAGAATGCGGGACGGTTCGAAGCGGCGGGATGCTTTCCCCGCTTGATCGAAGGCGATTCGTTCACCACGGAGCTGACCGCACAAATCACTTTGCCCAATGACTCGTCGGCCATCGAATTGCTGATCGAGACCCCTCAGTTCGCCGGGGCCGATGGCAAACGCATTCGAGACGCCGTCGAGATCGCTGTGCTCGACTCGAGCGGCCAATCGATCGTGTTGCCGATCGCCGGCGGCCGCGATGCGGCGCTCAATTGGACCGGTGGCTTGCAGCCCGTCGGTGCTCCAACAACCACTTGGGAATCGACCGATGCCGGCGAACGGATCACCGTCAACCTTGCCGGGATCGAGTCCGGTAGTGAGGTCACTCTCATTGCGAGGCTCGTAAACAATGACCGCAGCGACAACTCGTCTCTGGTCATCAGTCGCCCCACCCTGATTCGATCGGAAATGACGCCGCCGCTGACCGGCGCCCCGATCTTCCCCGCTCCCCGTGCCACCAACGTCATCGACGTCTCTTCGCTCGAAGACCTTACGCCGAGCCTCACGCCTAGCTACGGCCAAACGTCGTTCAACGAGAGCCGTGACGAACTCTTTACCGAGTTGGTCATCCAGAATCGTGGTGGCGTTACGTCGCTGGGACCTTTGGTCGCCGCGTTCGGTGGCCTGTCCAACCCCGATGTGTGGTTGCTTGACCCCGATGGCCGGCTCGAGGACGGGCGGCCCTACATCGTGTTGCACCCAACCAGCGATGATCAATCGCTCCGCCCCAACCAAGTCACCGCGGCCCGAGAGATCCGATTTCGAAACCCGACGGGCGAGCGATTTGACTTCGAAGTCGCCACGTTCGCGCGACCGAATCGCGCACCCGCCTCTTTCTCATCGATTCCCCTGCGTCAGATCGAGGCAGGAAAAAAGTACGTTTACACGGCCCTCGCCCAAGACCCCGAGGGTCAGACCCTGGCGTATTCCGTGGTCTCGGGCCCCGCGGAGATGGCGATCGATCCCGCCACCGCCAAGGTAACCTGGGAAACGGGCCTCGGTGACGTCGGGGCACACGTCGTGACTCTACGGGCGACCGATCCCTACGGCCTGGTTGTCGAACAATCGTTCGCGATCGAGGTGCTCGATTCATTGCAAAATCGGCCACCCCTTTTTGTCAGCGAGCCCGTGACCGATGCCATTGCATCGAGTGGCTTCGAAATCTCGACCGTCGCTGTCGGACCCATGCCCAGCGGCGTCGCTGTCATCAGTGGTTTGCGTGGTCCCCGTTTGGTGTCGGTCAACGCGGGCGATCAGTCGGTGCGTGTCCACGCCGGTCGAAACAACGATCGATTTGACGATACGACCGTCTACTCGACGGGCGAACCTCGCCCGACCGGAATGGCGATCGATGTGGGTTACTCCGTTGATGTGGGGCTGCCACCTTTCCTCGTTCCCAACGATTCCAACGATGTCTTGGGCATGGACCAGGGCGATTTCGATGGCGATGGGATTCTTGATTTAGTCGTACTGACCAAGCGAATCGAATCGACCAAACCGCAGGGCCAACGAGATACGATCGAAATCACACGGATGCTCGGAGATGGCGAAGGCAACTTCAGTCCCCCAAAGGTGATCGCAACGATTCCTTTTGTGTCCAATGCACAAGCGAAGCATTTGCGTGTGGCGGACATCGATGGCGATGGTCACCTGGATGTGATTGCGATCGAGGAGACATCATCTCGATTGATAACCATTCGAGGCCTTGGCAACGGCGAATTCGAGCCCGCTGTGCTGACGACAATGGGCACCGCGCTCAACGACTTCCGATTGTTCGATCTCGACGGCGATGGGCATCTCGATATCATCGGTCGCAATGGGAATCTCACCGATTTGGGGTGGATGCGCGGATTGGGCGATGGGACGTTTGATGCCTTTGTTCGATTGGCGGACGGCGGTGGTATCACCGTCGCTGCGACCAACTTTAGCACGCGCTCTTACGATTTCGCTGATCTAAACGGCGACGGTCACCTAGATATTGTGCACGGTGAATACGACAGCGGAAATCTGGTTGTGTTGCTCAATGACGGCGAGCAGAATTTCAACGTTGCACTAACGATTGATCCTCCGGGTGGCTATCTGGGGCCACTGGTCGTCCACGTAGCCGACTTCACCGGCGACGGCGAACTTGACATCTTTGCGATCAATCAGTGGCAAAGCCGAGTCGATCTATTTGTCGGTGACGGATCGGGTACCAGCTTTACGCACCGGCCTGGAACCGACTTGTTGAATTGGGCGGGCAACGCTGCGGGAAGCGATGGCCCGGTGGACATCAACGGTGATGGGCACCTCGATATCGTTTTGACCAACGCAGGGTCGGCCGAACCGACTTCGCCCCAAGTCTTGATTAACGACGGTCAGGGAAACTTTACTCGCACCGACTATCCGATGCTGAGCTTTCCGGGCCATGCGACGGAGCACAATCAAGCCAACTTCGACATCGCCCGTGGAGCCATGTTCGGCGATTACAACAGCGACGGCGTCATGGATTTGATCTACATGACGGCCGGAAACGACTTCAACGGCGTTGGCATTCGTTTGGGAACTCGGCCCGGTGAGTTTGGCGCGACTCGGACCATCGCAGGCGCCACCCAAGACAGTGTGGACAACGAAGTTCATGCTGCTGATTTCAATGGTGATGGGATTGTCGATTTGTTGGTATTGCGTGCTGCTACCATGCTGCTTGGAAACGGCGATGGTACGTTTGCTGACCCCTTCCCGGCCGTTTCCGTAGTACGTCCCGGTGCATTTGGCGCTGTAGCAGATTTCAATCTCGACGGTTTGCCAGATTACGTCGCAACACGAAGCGCAAATCAGTCGACAGCTCGCTTTTATGTCGCGCTCGCTAATGGTGATGGCACGTTCGAAGTCTCCGATGATCAACCAGCCACAGGAAGCTTTTACGGGTATTCAGATATTCGTGTCGCTGATTTTAATAATGATGGATACCCCGACATTATTGCCAAGGCTGGTGTCGAAAGACTCATCGATGTCTACCTTAACGATCCGGACGACCCCGGTACTTTCAGTCGGTCATTCCATACTGTGATTCAAGTACAGGGCAACAACGCTCGCGGCTTCACAAATGCCTTTGCGACTGGAGATTTTGATGGCGATGGAAATATTGACTTCGTCGCAGTCGACCAAACTCCCGGTGAGCCTCTTAAGCTGGTGCTATTTTCCGGAGATGGAGCCGGCAATTTTTCAGTCACCAAAGAAACGTTTGCCTTTGACGATGCGATGTTCCAGGTAGGATTCTACTATCCTGGTGTGTTGCAATCCGGCGACGTCAACGGCGATGGAATACTGGATATCGTCTCATTCGGTTGGCATGGAGCCATAGTCCATATCGGAAATGGTGATGGGACCTTTACATCCATCGATCATTATCCGCGTGAGAGCTTCAATAGCGAAGCGGTCGATAGCTATTTAATTGATTTCGATGAAGATGGCCATCTCGATTTAGTACACTATGGGCGCCAAGAAACCTTGAGCATCCGGCGCGGATTTGGCGACGGTACATTTGGGGAACCCGAGCGAGTCGGAATGATCGGAGCCGGTGGCGCGATCACGTTTGCCGACCTCGATCACGACGGCCATCTCGATATGGCCATGGTGATGACATTTGCCAATAACTATCGCAATCAGGATGTGGTGCTGTATTTCGGTACTCGCGATGGATTGGTCGATCAGGTAGCTGCCGATTTAAATAACGATGGCAATGAAGAAATACTTGCGATCAATGAATCCAATGATCGATTAAAGGTCTTCGTCGGTGACAATCTTGGAGGGCTGACCCGTCAAGCCGATTTGTTTACCGGACGTGCCCCGAAGGCGGTTACGGTTGGCGACCTCAGCGGCGATGGGCAGCTTGAAATCATTACCGCCAATCGTGCCGGTCGCTCGATTTCGGTTTTCACGGGTTCGATCGCTACGGGCTACAACTCGATAGAGATTCCTGTCGGTAGCGGGCCGATCGATGTGAAAACCGCTGATGTCAATGGCGATGGCCATCTGGATGTGCTGGTACTCGACGACTCGGCCAATGCGTTATGGATTTTGGCAGGTACCGCTGATGGCACGCTGACCGATCCGATTGCCATAGCGTTGGGTGACAAGCCCGGGCGATTCACCGTCTCCGACGCTACCGGCGACGGTCAACTCAATGCGATCATCACCCTGCCTGAATCCAACCGAGTGATGATTGTCAGCGGGTTGGACTCACAACCCAACCCGCCCGCGCCGATCTACGTGTCCTTCGAGAGCTCGCCAAGCGATGTTGCGGTGACCGATCTGAACGCTGACGGCAAACCCGACCTTGCGGTCACGTTGCCCGGTGAAAACGTGCTGAGCATACTGATTGGACTTGGAGCAGGCCAGTTCGCGAGACCGCAACGCATTGCCGTGGGCGAGCATCCGACTCGGGTCACACTGGCCGATGCCGATCAAGATGGGCGAATGGATTTGGTGGTGGCAAACACTGGCGATGGAACCGCCAGTGTGATCTACAACCGCTTCGATCCCAATGAAGTCTACCGGTACGACTCGCAGGCAATCGATCCCGACGATGACCCGCTGACCTACTCGATCGTCGAGGGCCCTGGCGGATTGATCATCAACAGCGAGACAGGCTCACTGCTATGGGCGGCTTCTCCCGATCAGGTCGGCGTTCATGCAGTAACGATCCAGGCCGATGATGGTCGCGGGGGAATCGCGACGCAGTCGTTCAAGATCGACGTTCAACCGGCTCGCGACAATTCAGCTCCGCTGTTTGCCACAGAACCTTCGACCCGAATCGGTGCCCGTGAAACGTTCACCTATCAAGCGACCGCGCTTGACAATGATCGTGACACACTGCGCTATCGATTGCTCAGTGGCCCATCGGGTTCAGCAATCGATCCCACGACTGGCGAGGTCACATGGGACGCACGAACCGATCTTGCGATCAGCTTTGCTCCGCACGGAAATACGAGCACTGGGCGGATTGAAGTCTCGGCGGATCCGAGCCTGCAGCCTGCCAGCCTCACGGTGGAGGCTTGGTTTAACTTCACGTCGTTAACTGCGAACAACGGTCGATCCAACCTGATTGTGCAGCCAAGCAGCGGAAGTGGTTTCGCCTACTCGCTATACAATCTCTTCAATAACCAGCTTCGTTTACAAATGGACTTTGGCGGGTCCACACCCAGCTTTATTTATAGCGTGCCATTTCTGCCCCAAACGGATCGGTGGTATCACATTGCGCTAACGATCGATGATGTCAATCGAACCGCCACCATCTTTGCCGACGGTGTCCCACTTGGCTCGACGGCAATCCCCGGGCCGATCGCTTACAACCCCGCTGCACGCGCTCACGTCGGTGATTACAGCGCATTCTTCACGCGAGCCATCGTCGATAATTATCGACTATGGAACGTCGTACGCACCCCAGCCGAAATCGCCGAGGGGATGTCGCGGCAATATTCAGGTGACTCCAGAATCGTCTTGGACTATCGCTTTGACCTGCCCGATACGCTAACCGTTCGCGACTACTCACCCGCCGGTAACCACGGGTATCGCATTGCGAACGGAATGTTGCCTCCGCTGGTTCCCGGATTGGCGAATCCCGGCGCGCATGACTTCACGATCGGCGTAGAAGACGGCCGAGGCGGGTTCGACACGCAAACGTTTACGGTAGAGGTACTGCCTGAGCTCCGTGGCTCGATTCAAGGTCTTTTGTTCGATGATCTCGATGGCGACGGGTTGAAGGGCCCCGGAGAATCCGGGCTTGCCGGCTGGCATTTGTTTATCGATACCAACGGCAATGGATTCGCCGATCCAAACGAACGGCAAACGACAACCGATGCCCAAGGCAACTATCGTTTGGATGGCCTCTTGCCCGGCGAATATCCGCTGCGAGTCTCCCCAGTAGCCGGCTACGAGACGCCGCCGACGAGTGAGGTCTCCGTGACCGCCAGCTCCGCGAGCGTCAATGACTTGGCGATCGAGCAGCTTTCGCTCAGCCACATCCGCGGCCAACTTCGCAGCGAAGACGACGCAGCGATTGCCCACTGGCGAGTTTTTGCCGATCTGGATGGCAATGGACTGCTCGACGAGAACGAACCCTTTGCCACCAGCGATCGCTCCGGAAACTTTGCCCTCACGGGCCTAAGCCCAGGCACTTACAACATACGCACTGAGCTTCCCGCGGGATGGGTCGATGTTGCCGGCCGCGCTGGCTTGATGGTTTCACTCGCCGCCGATCAAGTTGTTGCCAACAACGACTTTGTGTTTCGACCGACCAACACCTCGGTAGCCGGCGGAGTCCATTTCGTCACAGCGCCACCAACGACGGTTGAAGCTCGCCAAACCCTCCGGTACGCATCGGTGGCTGCTGGGCTTTTTGATGAGCCGATTCGCTACGATCTCTCGCTTGCCCCCGACGGAATGACGATCGATCCGTCGAGCGGTCTGGTCGCCTGGCGTCCCACCATCGGTCAAGTCGGCGAGCAGTTGGTGATACTGCGCGCCACCAGTGCTTCGGGTTCGATCGCACTGCAAGACTTCAGTGTGAACGTGGTCGCACCCAATACAGCTCCCGTTCTCCCGGTGGTGCCCTCGGCGGTCGCCTCAATCGGCTTGACCTACGCCATCGATCTGGCCTCGCAGGATGCCGAGCGTCACTCAGTCCGTTTTGCGCTGCTAACCGGACCCAGCACCGCCACGCTTGATTCGACCACTGGACAACTCCGCTGGACGCCATCGCTCGACGATCTTGGCAACGTGAATTTTTCGATCGAACTTCGAGATCAGCTTCATGGAACTTCAATCATCGACTTCTCGGTGGAGGTTGGTGATCAACAGCTGGCTTCGACGCCCTTCGACATCACACTGCCACGCACCGTGGTCGGTTTAGGGCAGGAGTACTTTTCACAGATTGGCGGTACCGATGCACTCGGGCGTCCGCTCGTCTGGTCGCTGCTGTCGGGTCCCGGTGACATGCAGGTCGCTCTCGATGGCACGCTCCAGTGGACGCCTGGCAATGCGGATCTTGGAGAACACTTGATTGAACTTCAAGCCGCCGGTGTTGACGGTGAAACCGAAGTCACTGCTCTAACGTTGCACGTCGTCGGTCGACCGGTCAATTCCGCTCCGAGAATCACGTCCACCCCCGTGATTTCCACCCTGATAGGCAGCGAGTATCGGTACGACGTCCGCTTCGTCGATGCGGACGCCGATCCCGTCGCATTCGCACTGCTCCAGGCCCCGGTCGGGATGAGTGTCCATCCATCGCTGGGCACGGTTCGTTGGACACCGACGCTCGATCAACTCGGCGAAAGCGACGTCACGATCGAGGTTAGCGATCCCGATGGACGAAGTGCGACGCAGACTTTCAAGTTGAAAGTTTCGCGATTCGGCGGGCCGCCGAGTCTCCGCTCGATTCCTCCCACTGAGGCTTCTGTCGGAACTGGATATTTGTATCCAGTCGAAGCCGTTGACGCAGAAGGGGATCCGCTGACCTACCGGTTGTTGGCTGCTCCGACGGGGATGACGATCGTAGAGTCGACCGGCGTGATCGCTTGGACGCCGTCCCCTGCGCAAATTGGCCAGCAAGATGTGGTGATCGAAGTCAGCGACGCTGTTGGGGGAGCGGCTACGCAGGCCTTCGTGATTCGGGTCCGCGAGGGCGCGCCCAATTTGCCGCCGGAAATTACCAGCCAAGCACCACGCTTTGCAGTCGTTGGCGCCGCCTACCGATACCAGTTCGAGGCGGTTGATCCCGAATCAACGCCACTGAGCTTCTCGCTCGGTCAGGCGCCCGCTGGATTGTCGATCGACCCCGCAACGGGTCAAGTCGAGTGGACGCCGGCAGGTGGGCAAACGGGCAAGTTCGTGGTGACTTTGATCGCCACCGATGCGGGTGGCGCGAGTGCCGTCGAATCGTTCCAGCTCGACGTGTTGGCAGAGAACAGTCCGCCAACCATTCTCAGCGAAGCGCCACCGGAGGTCATGGCTGGTGTACTCTTCGGCTATCAAGTCATAGCGAATGACATCGATCGCGATCCGCTGACGTATGCACTGATCAACGCTCCATCGGGCGCCGCGATCGATGCATTCGGCAAGATCACTTGGGCGACCGCCGATTCGCCACTGGTCAATCACGATTTCACCGTTGAAGTCAACGACCCGCGTGGTGGACTCGCAACTCAGTCCTTCACGGTCACCCTCGTTCCCGACACCGAGGCACCGAAGCTGAGCCTGATCGAAAGGCCCAACGACGGTTCTCGAAACGTATTGCCGTGGCAAGGTCCCTTCCGGGTCTACGTCCGAGCGATCGACAATGTCGGCGTTGCGTCGTTGACCTTGACCGCCAACGGCCGCGATATTCCGCTCGATGCGGCGGGTACGGCGACATTCACCTTTGAGGATTGGACCTTCCAACGGATCCATGCCACCGCGACAGCGATCGATACCAGTGGCAATGTCACAACGCGGACGATCAGTTTTGACTACGACTTCCCGGAAGGCTGGGATGGTGCCGGGGCGGCGGACATTCCCACCGCGTCGATCACCAGCCCGAGCGATACCGAAACCGTCTTCGGGATGGTGTCCATTGTCGGCACCGCGGCGCATGAAGACTTCGCCGCCTACAAGCTCTCGTATCGGCGCATCGATGAAACCAGTTTCACCGAGTTTTTCCAGAGCGAAACACCCGTGACGGGCGGTGAGCTGGGCGTCTGGGACACGAGTCTATTGATCAATGACGAGTACGTGCTCCGACTCGAGGTCGCCACCACGACGGGGGTCGTCAATGTGGTTGAACACCACGTGGGGCTGGCGGGAGAACTCAAGCTCGGCAATTTCCGGCTGAGCTTTACCGACATGGTGATCCCGGTCGCTGGTATCCCGATCGAGATCACCAGGATCTACGATACGCTGCAAGCCGATCGCGAGGGCGATTTTGGCTACGGCTGGAGGTTGGAGTATCGCAACACCGACTTGCGAGTTGGGCTGCCCAAGAGCGGCCTTGAGGACATCGGCATATTTCCTGCTCTGCGCGCCGGCGTGAAGGTTTTCCTCAACGTGCCGGGCCAAGGACGTCAGGGTTTCACGTTCAATCCCGACATTCGTGTCTTGCCCGGTTTCGGCGGCAACAACCTGGTCCTTGCCCGGCCGAGGTTCACACCCGATCCCGGCGTTACCAGCACGCTGAGCGCGGGCACCAGCGGCTACCTGCAGGTCAACGAGTACGGTGAGCTCTACGCACCCGGCAACATCCCATACAACCCGGCCAGCCCCGACTTCGGCGGAGCCTATGTGCTGACCACCCGTAAGGGGATCACGTATCGCATTGATGGTTCAAATGGAGAGTTGAGTTCGGCAACGGACAGAAATGGCAATCAAGTCCTGTTCGAACGCGATGGCATTTCAACGGGCGGCGAAGCGATCTTAAAGATTTTGCGAGACCTATCCAATCGGATCTTCGGCATCGACCACAATACCGGGCAGCAATTGAGGTACACCTATGACTTCGCCGGTAACCTTTCGACTGTTTCCGACACGATCGGGCAGAGAACACGGTACGATTACTTCGATGGCCATCTGCTCGAATCGATTTATGACGCGCAAAATGTACAGATTTTGGAAAACGCTTATGATGCTGAGGGTCGCACGATAGGATTCAGCGATGCATCTGGCGCCCAGGTCGTATTCCTTTACAATCCCGTTGAGCGTACTGAGACGCAAACGGATCCATTAGGAAACGAAGTAAAGACGACATACGACGACTTGGGAAATGTAATCCGCCAGCATCGCCGTGTTTCCATTGATGGTGGATCACAGGATGTGATCGACA
>JBGTCJ010000225.1:0-9493 GCA_041748895.1 Pirellulaceae bacterium | reverse complement strand
GGGCACGGCCGGTCGAGCGGCCCCCGGGGTCGGCACGACCGGCTGTTGGCCGTCGCAGCGAACCGAGGCGGTAAGCACCAGCCAAAAAACGCTTAATCTGACGAGAAACATGCGTGCTCACTAGCCAGACGGGAAGACGAGATGGAGGTGCGCCCCTCCAACGGCCTGTCATTATGCGCGAGCCAACCGGCGTTCACAAACAATCTTTGGATCAATCTCGGGCGTTCCCGTCGGCTTGATCCTCACCGGGCAACGGAGAATCCACCGCTTGAAGCTGCGTACGGGCGAATTCGATCGCCGGGGTCGCCCAAGGTTTTCCCTCGAAGAGCGAGATCAAACCCTCGAGAAGTTTAACCTGTTCATCGCGGGCTAAGTTCTTCTCGGCCCAACGCATGCGAAAAATCAGGTCGTCGGCGCGTGCGTCGAGAGGGGCGGCGGCGCGACCCTGTAACCGTGCTAACTCGATACGCGCCGTCTGCACCAACGCCGTCCGCGAGTAGAGTGTCGACGAGATACCCTCGGGCGATCCAGGTTGTCCATAAACGTCAATCCACTGGCTGAGCAGCCGCTGCGTCTTGGCCGGATCCCGATCGCGATCCCGGATCGCATCGAGCAACGCCTCCTCGTCGGGCTGCAAACGATCGGTGCCACCTTCGCGGAGCGCGGCAATCCGCAATTGTCGAATCACCCGATCGGAATCGATCTCTCCAAGAAACCCCGATAGCTCTTCGTTGCGATCGTCATCCGGATAAAGCCGGGAGAACTGGTCGATAAGCGCTTTGGCAACCGTCGCGTTGCCCTGGTCCCGCTGCCGCAAAACGCTTCGGTAAAGTTCATCCGCCGAGGGGCGGCGGGTCGCCCAAAACAACACTCCGGCGGCTATCGCCAGAACGCCTACCATACCGACGATCGAAAGCACGGGCCCCCAAGGCGTTTGGTCCTGTGCAGCCTCGTTCGCCTCCAACGTACCCCGTTTCCTCTCACGTTCCGCGATTGTGCTGAAGTGGGTCGATCCGGCGGCCGCGGACACCACGTCGGAGGTCGCCACCGTGGGTTCCCCAACTCGCTCCCGACGTGGTGATTCGGCCGCAGGGAGCGAAGCGACGGTCGGCTGGCTCTGCTGCCGCGGACCACTCTTGGGACCACCGGTCGACAGTTCGGTCGAACCGGCCTTGCCGGCGGCCAAGTCGGTCTTCATGTCGACAAACGGCCGCGCCGTCTTTTGACCCGCGATCACCTCCCCATCGTCTTCCAACACGGTGGGGTGATCGCCACGGCCGCCTTCGCGCTGCAAACCCGCACGAATCGCCTTCATGCGGTTCATCACGGAGAGTGCGGTCGGCGGGCGGTCGGCAGGACTTTTCTCCAACAGATCGTGGATCAGTAGAACAATTTCGATCGGAACGTCCGGCGCGATCGCCTCGAGCGGCGCCGGCTGTTCCTGCCGCAGCGCCTCCACCACGTGAGTCATTGAACGACCTGAGAAGGGCGCCCGACCGGCGAAACAGGCGTAGAGCACATTCCCCAGTGCGTAGAGGTCGGTGCGCGGCGTGATCGGACCATCGCAGGCTTGCTCGGGAGCCATGAAATCAGCTGTCCCGAGGACCGACCCGGCGGCCGTTTGTTCGGTGCTACCGAACAATTTGGCGATTCCAAAATCAACCAACTTGACCGTGTTGTCGCCACACAACAAAAGGTTGGCTGGCTTCAGATCACGATGGATGATTCCAAAATCGTGGGCGTGCTTGAGCGCGCCGCAGATGCTGATCGCCATCTCAAGCACCCAGGGCCAAGCGAGACGCTTCTCGCGCCGCAACCGCTGCTGCAAGCTCTCGCCATCGACGAGTTCCATCGAGTAAAAGAGGTGGCCCTGCTGCTCCCCGTAGCCGATCAACGTCACGATATTGGGATGCTTGAGTTTTTTGAGCGATTCGACCTCCGACGCAAAGCGGCGGCGAAACCGCATGTCATCGGCAACCGTCGACGAGATCACTTTCACCGCCACGACATCGCCCGTCTTCTCGTGCGTGGCGCGAAAGACCGAACCCATGCCTCCGCGCCCGATCGGGTCGTCTACGCGGTAGGGGCCGAGATAGTCAAACGGTTTCATGCATGCTCCGACGAGACGTCGTGTCGACACCAGGGCGACGGTATTTATTTCTGATTCTAGCGGAAACCCCGACAAGCGAATCCGATGCCCCCGCCGATCTTTCCGCGGTCCGCGGCGCTCATGCAAGCTGCTCAAGGCACCTGCGGGTGGTTCCCGCGCAACCGTCATGAGGAAACAATGACTGAGTCTCCGCTCGCCTTTCCTCTGACCCCCAAGCCACCATGAACACACCGCATCAGGAACCTCAGCCGCCTGCCGATGACGATGAGCAGACGCTCTCGGAGCAGATCGGCGAATCGATGCGAAGCGAAGATGAACCGCTGGGTGAGACCAAGCCCTCGGCACCATTCGCCTTGGTGATGGGTAGTTACCCCATCATTCTGATTTTGTTGTTGCTCTCCATCGCCGCGTATTTCTTCTGGTTTCGGGCCGATCGCGAAACGGATGTCGACGGGACCGGCGTGCCACCTGCCGCGGTCCAGTCGATGGACCAGCCGGCGAATTCTGCCAGTCCTTGATCGCAAGTCGGCGTCGTTAAGCGTCGTGGCTCGCCGAGTCACGAGTTCCTTCACGGATTTCGGTTTTGCTATGATTTGAGGTGCTCGCTTTTGGTTGATGCCACCCCACGCTTGGACGCTCGACGATCACCGAATGGAATTACCCAGTCCACAGTCTCTCGCGTCTCGTTGGGCGGAGCGGCTCGCGCCCTGGCAACTTGCAGCGATCGGTGCTTTGCTGCTTTGGCTGGCCCAGCCGCCCGCTAAGCTCTGGCCACTCGCATGGGTAGCTCTGATCCCCTGGATCTTGATCGCCGTCCGCACGACGTGCGATCGGCGTTCAATCGCGACGTTCTACCTAGTGGCCGTTGTCTACTGGGCCGTGACGATGCAGGGCATTCGGCACGCCCATCCAGCGATGTACTTCACGCTCGCATTGTTTTCGCTTTATCTGGCCGTCTATCCCGTTCTGTTTCTCGTGCTGCTGCGTCACTTGGTCACACAAGGCCGCAGAGACTGGATCCTGAGTGTTTGGATTGCGGCGCCAATCCTTTGGACTGGTCTTGAGTGCATTCGCAACTACCTGCTCACCGGTGTCTCGGCGGTGATGCTGGGCCACACCCTGGCCGATGTCCCACCGCTGATTCAGATCGCGGACGCCTTTGGCAGTTACGGGGTGACGTTTCTCGTCGTATGGGTCAATGCGTCGATCGCGCACTGTCTGCTGCGTTTGCCACGTTGGCCCCTGGTGGCCGCGACCGCTAGTGCCGCCGTCGTGTTGACGCTCGCCTACGGCTACTATCGCCTGGATCAGCGTTCGCACACGATGGCGGGTGAGCCGCTAACGATCCGCATCGCGCTCATTGGACGTGACGAACCGGTCATCTTTGAACAGGATAGCGAGCGCCAGTGGGCGATTTTTGATCGCTACGCGATGCAGTCTTTGGCCACGGCCCAAGTGGAGCAGGGCAGGGGAGGGCGGATCGACCTCGTCGTTTGGCCCGAATCAATGTTCAGCGGGTCGCTACCGTGGCTCGAGATCGATGACGAACCGGGTTTCCAAGTTCCCGAGGGCGTCGAACTTTCTCAGGCTGAGTTTCGCGAGCTGATCGACGATAGCCGCGAACAGTTCGAGCGGCGTGCCGCCGATCTGCAGGCGGCGCTTCGCCAGGCGACAGGGCAGGGGACCGACCCGGAATTGTTGGTCGGATGCGGTGTCGTTCGGTACGGCCAAGTCCCCCAGGTCCACAGCGCGGTGGTCCACATCGCGGCGGGAGGCCGCGTCGTCGACTGGTACGCCAAGACCCATCTGGTGATGTTCGGCGAATACATCCCGCTGATCGACTACCTCCCCTGGCTCCATCGTCTGATTCCCCCGGGCATGGGCGTCACGCCGGGCGACCGCGCCGTCGCAATGACCACGGTCGGTGTCACGCATTCGCCCAACATCTGTATCGAGACCGCCGTCGAACGGGTGACCGCCAATCATGTGCGAGACTTGACCCTTCGAGGCGAAACCCCCGATGTGCTGATCAACGTCACCAATGACGGTTGGTTCGACCGCAGTTCGATCGTCGATCACCACCTGCGATGTTGCCAATTCGTCGCGATCGCGACTCGTCGACCACTTCTGGTGGCAGCCAACGGCGGTCCGACCGTCGCGATCGATGGCAGTGGGGCAATCATGCAGAGGGTCGCCTACGACCAGAACGAATCGCTTGTGGTCAGCCCATTTCGCGATGGGCGTCCAGGTTGGCACCAGACCATCGGTGACTGGCCGGCCCGCGCGATGGCGATCTTGACGTTCGCCGCGGCATTGGCTGCGGCGGTCGAGTCGCTTGTTCGGCATCGTCGCCAACACTCGCACGTCACCCAGTGAACCACCAACCGACGCTTTTGTTTAGAAAACGCTACGCATCGACGACACGAATCGGCATGCGAGGCAGCGAATCAAGAAACGTCCGACCATAGTGCTTCGTTTTGATCCGTGGGTCGAGCAAGACCACAATCCCATGGTCAGTCGCGGTGCGAATCAGCCGACCGAAACCCTGGCGGAACTTGATCACCGCTTCGGGAAGTTGATAGTCGCGAAAGGGGTTGCCGCCACGCTCCCGAATGGCTTCGAGTCTCGCCTCGAGCAGGGGATGATCCGGGACGCTGAATGGCAACTTCGTGATGATCACGTTTTGCAACGCGTCGCCCGGAACGTCGACGCCCTGCCAGAAGCTGTCGGTGCCGAAGAGCACGCTTCGAGGGACCTCACGAAAGCGTTCGAGCAACTGCGTTCGCGTTTGGTCGCTGGCTTGACTCAGCAGTGGCATCTCCCGCTCGGCCAACCAGGGAACCAACGACGCGACGGTGCGGCGTAGAAGGTCGTAGCTCGTAAACAACACGAATGCGTGCCCGTCGGACTCGGCAAGGAATCGCTTGATCGATTGTGGCAGCGCCCGTTCAAACCGGTCACGCTCCGCCGATGGGTCGGGAAGCCCCTGGACGACCACCACCTCGGCCTGTTTGTCGTACCGGAACGGGCTGCCGACCCGCGCGGACAATCCGCCGCTGAGTCCAACTCGGGAACGAAAAAATACGAACTTGTCGTCGTCGCCGACGGCCAGCGTCGCGCTCGTCATGACGACGCTCTTGATGGTCTTGCTTTGGAACAATTCCTCGCGCAGCACCGAACCGATGTCGATCGGCGCCGCGTTGAGATTGATCCGGTCCCAACCACGCTTCGACGAACTCTTCTCGATCCAGTAGACCGAGTCCTCCATCTGCTGTGCGTTCCAAGTCTGCAGCTCGATCGCTAAGGCGTCGATTCGGTCGGATGCCGCTTCGAAGTTTTTGCGTTCCGAAGGATCCGCGAGCGAGTTAGCGTATCGCGCGAGCTTGGACGCGAGTTCACGCATCGGTGAACTGACCCCATTCTCGACCACCTCGGCCTGGCGAACGCGGCCGTTGCTCGATCCCTCACTCTCGAGCCAATCGAGCAGGTCGGCGAAGTAGTTGCCGATCGCAAAGCGGCAACGATCGACATCCTGTTGCAAGCCCTTCAAATCGTGGACGACAAGAAGTCCCTTCTGCGTGCGGTCGTTGTAGAGCTTATTGAGCTGATAATCGAATTGAGTGTTGGTCAAGCGAATGCCGAGATGATCACCGGCGACCGCTTCGATCGTGTGCGATTCATCGAGTACCACGGCATCGTAGTCCGGTAACAACGAGACACCCTGCCGGCGGAGCGCCAAATCGCTGAAAAACAGCGCGTGATTGACGATCAACAACTGCGCCCGTGAGGCTCGCCGACGGGCCTGAAAGTAGTGGCATTTCGCGAAATGAGCACACTTCTTGCCAAGGCAGTTTCCTGTGTCGCTCGCGACCTCGTCCCACACCGCTGGCGCGGGTTTGAAGGGAAGCGTCGTGAGGCTACCGTCGGTGGTTTCCTTCGACCAACGAACGATCGCTCGCAGCTGATCAGCCTGCTCGTCGGTGCTGAACAACGAGACCGAGCGGCTGTACGCCAATTCCATTCGGCGGAGCGAAATGTAGTTGGACCGGCCTTTGACGAGCACCGCCGAAAACTCCCGCGGAATCACCGCGTTCAGCAGCGGGATGTCCTTGCTAACGATCTGTTCCTGAAGACTGATCGTGTGAGTCGAAATCAACACGCGTCGCGGTTCGGACGGGTCTTGAGAACCCGCCGGCGATGTGGCGCGCGGCGGGTCGTTCGCGGACTGTCCCGGTTGATCCTGTTCAACGTTCTGGTCTTGCTGGTCCTGCGTGGCATGCAGGATTGACGGGACTAGGTACGCAAAACTCTTCCCGGTCCCGGTTCCCGCCTCAGCGACCAAATGCCGCTGTTCGGCCAGTGCGCGAGCGACCGCGGCGGCCATCTCCATTTGCTGCGGTCGGTGCTCGTAACGCTCCAAACGTCGAGCGATCCGCCCATCAGGGCCGAGAATTTGCTCGAACAACTTGCCTAGATCCTCGAAACGTATTGGTTGCTGAGTCGCCGAATCAGCTTGCGGATTTCGAGCACGCTGAGCGTTGCCAAAACTTGCGGCGTGGGCATCTGAGTCGCCGCGATCACCTGATCGATCGCCGTAGGCCCACTCGCGATCTCGTCCAGAACTCGGCGTTCCAGATCGTTCAAGAGGATCTCGCCGGGATGCCTCACCTCACGGCCATCCTCACCGCGGACGCCTTGAGCCAGTGGCCCCAAACATTCGAGAATGTCGTCGACATGGCGAATCAGCCTCGCACCATCACGAATCAAGAGATTGGTCCCTTGGCTGGCGCGACCGTCAACCGGCCCCGGCAGCGCCATCACCTCGCGTCCCTGTTCGGATGCCGTTCTCGCGGTGATCAGCGCCCCGCTTCGCTGAGGCGCCTCGACCACCAAAGTCGCGTGCGCCAGTCCGCTGATGATTCGGTTTCGCTGTGGAAACATTCCCCCGTGTGGACTGGCGAGCGGTTCAAACTCGCTGACCAGGGCTCCATCGGCGGCGATCGCGTGGGCGAGTCCCTCGTTCTCGGGCGGATAAATGTGACCCAATCCGCACCCGAACACGGCGATCGTGCGACCGCCACCATCGAGCGCCCCACGGTGAGCCGCGGTATCGATCCCGCGCGCCATCCCGCTGATTACCGTCACGCCCGCGCGGGCCAAGCCATAGCCAATCTTTTCCGCGTGTTTCCGCCCGTAGGGCGTCGCATGGCGTGTGCCCACAATCGCCACCGAGAGTTCATCGCAAGGAAGCAGCGTTCCGCGAACGAAAAGCACCGCCGGTGAATCGGGTAGGTCGTGCAATCGGCGAGGGTAGTCGGGATGCTCCCACGTGAGGATCGTAACCCCCTCGCGCTGACACCACTGGACGATCGCGTCGACCGCGACGTGATCGCGCGCGTGTCGAATCGTGCGAATCAACTTGGGTCCCACTTGGGGAACCTGACGCAATTGCTCTTCGGATGCCGTGAGCACCTCGCCAGCCGTTTCGAACCGCTCGAGCAATCGCGCCAGCGTCAACGGACCAATTCCCGGAAGTTGCGAGAGCAGCAACGCATCCACCAGCGACGCGTTTTCCGAGCCGATCGTCCGTTCCTCGCCGCCCACCAGCTTCTCACCGAGCTCCGCGCGGGTCGTTTCCGCATCCGGGTGGCTGAGGTTGGTCACGACGGTTTCCTATCCGGCAAAAAATAAAGGCCGCCTCCCTTGAAGGAGACGACCTCTGTTTATCGCTCAGCCGAGTGATGACCGTCAAGCAACACGCGTCATATTGTTCACACTCGCAACCGTTAGTTTCAGTCTCGAAAATTTAGCGGCGATCGCTCAAAGTCCCGAGGGACTCGAAAACTGCGGGACATTGTCGTCGTCATCGGTCGCGGCAATCACCGCCCCGATGATCGCTGCACCGACGCCAAGGCCGGCCAACCCACCAATTCCACCGCCGCCCATGCCGCCGCCGGCTCCACCAAACCCTCCACCACCGGGACCTGCGCCCATCGGCATCTGCCCAGCACCCGGCACCGGAGCAAATCCATCCCCCGCCAATCCCATATCCGGGCCCGTACCAAAGGCAGCGGCACGGATCGAATCGAGCACACCCTCGAGCAGCGGCGGGGGAATGAGCACGACGGGTACCGTATCGCCATCAACGAACGTCGATACCGGTTCCTGAGGATCTGCCGTCAATGAAACGAGACGATCGACCGAGGTGGTGCTGCGTGGCGCGGTGTCCGCAATCACGCCAGAATCGTACGCTTCGAGTCCGAATGCGGCGTAACCACCGGCTCCGGCGGCGACCAGCCCATAGACGCCCGGTGCAATTCCCGAGACCATGAATCGACCACCGTCATCGGCCACCGCACGAGCGACCGGGGAATTTCCTCGGTAAAGTAGGACGTTGGTGCCCGCGACACCTTCGATCGTTAATTGATCCCTCAACAACGTGTAGACCTGACCACGTAGCTGCCCACCGTCACCAAGCCGAACGCGATACCCAAATGCGGGCGCGACTTCACCGGTGGCAACAAATTTCTCATCAATTTCGGCCCCGGAATCATTGGTTGGCGGAAGGTAGTAGTTCGCTAACCGAAACACTTCCTGCGGACTCACGTCGATCACCGGCATGGTCACCAAGGGAGAGGCCATTGCGCCCATTCCGTCTTCGGTTCCCGCCATGTCATCGCGTTCGCGAACGGCGATCGGAATCGCACTATGTCCGCTCAAACCCGAGACAACCGCGGCATGCAAACCCGGTGTCACTTCCTCGAGCGTGGCGATCCCATTTTCGTCCGAGGTGATTTCGGATTGCCGACCCTCAGGCCCGATCACCTTCACTCGCGTGCCGGCGAGCAATTCGTTGCCAGTGGTCGTCAGCTTCACAAGCTGGAATCGCACACGACGATCTAGACGGCTAAAGAGAGCCGTATTGTCCTCGGGCAAACGCCGAACCTCGTCTTGAACCGCCGCTACCAAACGACCCGAGGGATCTGCGGCATTCAGTCCGCCTGCCAAGCAAGCAACCCCCACGAGCGACCCAACTATCAAACGACGTGAGATCATTTCAATGTTCCTCAATCAAAGCAGAGCAGGGCAGGGACGGCCCCCCGTCACGGTGCGAAACTACGGTGTCTACACAGACTAAACAGCGACTCTCGCTTAATCAAGTAAAAAAACACCGTTTACCGCTACACCCCCGGGATTTCACTCTCCCCCCTGGAGAGTCGAGCGACAGCGAGGAGAGGGCTCGGCTTTTTCCCCCTCGGGAGAGTCAGGCACTGCACAAACACATTAACATTTACTCTCCCCCCGGGCATTCGTATCTACACAAGCTTCATTACCCTCCCTGGGGAGGGTCGAAGTCGAGGGACGAGGCTTCGGGGAGGGGTT
>JBGTCJ010000224.1:0-6361 GCA_041748895.1 Pirellulaceae bacterium | reverse complement strand
GATCAATGAACTCAATCGGATAAGCGACCCGGGTATTTTCGGTGATCGAGTCGTCGTCGAAGTTCACCTGATGCGTGCGCGGTTCGAGCGTGACGTTCTCCAGCACCGCGCCGTAACGAATCGCTTGAAAGATCTCAGGCTCACTGGCGGCGGAAAGATGAATCACCTTGGCATAGCATCCCCCCTCGATATTGAAGATCCCCGAGTCGCTCCAACAGTGTTCATCGTCCCCAATCAGGCGGCGGTGCGGGTCGGTGGAGAGCGTCGTCTTTCCGGTTCCGCTGAGCCCAAAAAAGAGGCTAACGCTCGATTCATCATCGACGGCACAATTGGCGCTGCAATGCATGCTCAGCACTCCGGCCTTGGGCATCAAGTAATTCATCACGGTGAAGACTCCTTTCTTCATTTCCCCCGCATACTGCGTCCCAAGAATCACCAGTTCCCGATGCTCGATGCTCAGGTCGATGCTGGTGCGGCTGGTCATTTGGGCCGTGTAAGGATTGGCCGGAAAGCTTCCGGCGTTGAGGATCACGACGTCGGGTTCGCCGAAGTCCGCGAGCTGCTCGGGCGTTGGACGAATCAGCATGTTGTGCATGAACAACGCGTGATAGGCACTTTCGGCGATCACGCGAATCTTCAATTGGTGCTTTGGGTCCCATCCCGCGTAGCCATCGAAGACGAAGATCCGCTTCCGAGTGTTGAGGTAGTCAATCGCCCGCTGCCGGTTGATCAAGAACGAGCGTTCGGTCATCCGAATATTGACATCGCCCCACCAGATATCGCCCGTGCTCGCGGGGTCATCGACAATTCGCTTGTCTTTGGGACTTCTGCCGGTTTTGTCACCACTATTGGTCGCCAGCGCCCCACTGGCCGCAACGGCTGCGTGTCGGTCGATAATTGCGTATTCGTAAAGTCTCGCCGGGGAGGCGTTACGGATGATCGAACGGACCTGGAGCCCGTAGATCGAAAGGTCGATCGGATTGATGTGCATGGCCAAAGATCAAAAGTAGTCGGTTTCCAGGTACCCGTAGCCAGGCCCCGGAAGAACGTTCCCCGGGGAAGTCCAGGACGCAATTGAACCTGCCCAGTGGAAGGAGGGGTAGGGGTGAAGTCGCAATCAAGGCGGGTGTCACGGTGTGAGCCTATCGCGTCACATCAATGACGTGATTCAGGACCCGCTCTCCCCCCTGTTCGACCGCCCGCAGAAGCATTCGCTTGCCGATCAGCGACTCGCCGCCTTCCCACGGAAAATATCGTTTTGCCGTCGCTTGAGCGGGAAGGAAAATCTGTCGCCTTTGGTACTGGCGGTCCGACGGTGGGAACAGCAGACAATCGTAGCGTTGTTCTCGGTCGGTCCGATTTCGCATCGTCAACTCCACCATCAGTTCATCACCGATCAGCCGAGTGCTGGCCTCAATCTCGACCCCCTCGGGACCCACGAGGATCGGTCGCATGATGGTGAACCGTCGTGGTGGCGTGCTGCGAAGATTGAAGTCGAACTCGACCTCGGCGGGCCCAATCTTGGCACTGTTTCGCAGCGTGACGTCAAACGAATGCACGGCCGTGCGTCCCGGTTGAAGATCAAATGCCTGGGGGCGCGACAACACCTCCCAGTCACTCAGAGGGAGCGGCCGGACCTCACCGCTGATCGTCTCGCGGGTCGGGTTAGTAAATTCGATCGAAATTTTTTGCCGCTTACCCAACAAGCTGTCGATCTGCCGGTCGACCAATCGCGTGGACATGCGAAACGCGACCAAGACCGGATCGACGTCGATCAGGAAGGTCGGCAGCGGCCCTACTTCAACCTCGTGCAGCGTTCCACGGTTCGTTTGGGTCACTCGAGTGTCTACGTCTCTTCCCCAGACATTGATTTGGCGAACCGATTCACCCAGGTAGATCGGCTCAGTTGTGGGCGTCGGGTTCCACAACATCACCACACTCCGCGAACCATTGGCGAAGACCACGTTTTCGCTTCCTCGGCGCATTTCGAGCGTTCCGACACGAGCGAGGTCGCCGAGCAGTGTCGCGGTAGTCCGCCACGGAACGAGCAACTCGTCGGGTCGCCAATCGCGTCGCAGCAGCCCGTGTCGGGTATCGGTCGGGTTCGAAATGAACGTCGCGCTAACCCGGTGCCCCCGAACCGTCGCCATCCGCAATACGAGATCCTGGATTCGCGATTCCCTGTCGTATGACTGGGCATCGATCGGGTCGAGCACGACCCACGTTTCCGCTTTTTCCCGATCCCCGACGTCGGTCTCTCGAGCCCGAGTGAGGTACGCGTCCAACTCGTTCGCCGTCAGGGGATGGCTCGATAGTCGATTGGCCGCAACCCACGTTTGCTGCGACGACGGCGGTAAGGATTCGAGCCAAGGCCAGCAGATCGCGACGCCGATCGGTTGACCAAATCCCTGCAGGTCGCGGGCGATGTTCTTGATCGTTGACAACAGGTTGGGCTGACCCAGAAAACTTGAGTCGACATCGCTCCCCAATTGCCACGTGCGAACGCGAAGTGTCAATCGGGTCATGATCGGTTCGAGATAAGGCTGCCAGAACGTCGAATCTCGAAAAAAATTGGCGGCGACTGGATCACGTGCATCGCGCTCATCAAACTTGGCCTGGATCGATGCTGGCGGAGCGTCGAGCATGCCGATGGTTCGAATCTCCTTCTCCTGCAGCCGTCCTACCAACCAGGCAATCGCGTCGACTTCTACTCGATCCTCTGGGTCAAGCCAGCAGGGGTATTTGACGATCCGAACCCCAAGCCGCTCAAGCCAATCCGGCAATCGCTTGACGTCCACATGTTCGCGTCCCTTGGGAAGCGTCCACCCGAAGGGACTCGAGTTCCCTGTTTCGGGCAGTTTGGACAGGATCGCAAACGTCGTCTCGGCTTCGAGGGGACCGAATCCCGAGTCGCGAAGTTGGGTAACGACGCGGTAATAACCGGGCGGCAACCTCGGCATCTGCCAATTGGCCGAACCCTCCATGGAACTCGCCAGCGCGGGCGTTGCCTTGACATCGGAATCCAGCGGACTGGGCGGTACCGCCACGGATTCCTTGGAGGCCAGTGGCCGCAGCGTCTGGCCGCGAATCCGATTGTCGTCATCCCAAACCGAGAACGTGACCGTGGCGCCCTCACGCCGCAGTCCCAACACGCGGGCAGTGATCGTCGGCAGCTGCTCGCCGTCATATATCCCCAGCGGCTGGTCCGTCGTGATCACCATCTGCGGCAACTGCTCAATCACAAGATCGTCGAACCCTGCCGCGCCAACGATGTCTTCACCGTCGTTGAGATGAATGGGCCGAACCGCGAGCCGAGCTGCCATGGTCGCCGAGTTGGCCGGCGGGGCAACCAGTTCGGTCTGGACGTGGTGCCACGAGGTGTTGCCTCGAATCGGAGGCGCGGTATGGCTCGAGAGCAGTTTCCCATCTGCATCAAAGAAACAAAGCTCGATGATCGCCTCATCGTGCTCGAGCGATTCGGTGAACACGCGACCGCTCAAACGGTGCCGATAAAGCCGATCGACGGGCACCTCTGGCCCCTGGATCAACGCCGCCCCGCCGTCCAACTGGATTCGTACGTATCGGTCGATCGCCAAGTCGGCCACCGACGGCGGTATCCACTGCGAAATGCCCGGCCACTTGATCGAATCCCACGCCTCCAGGAGCTTGGTGTCCAACGCCCGGAGCTGATGCTCTGAGGTGGCATCGTGTGCCACGATCTCGATCGGCAGGTAGGCCGGATGCCTTTTGTCGCGTTGCCGCTTCCATCCGTCAGGCCATCGATCAAAATCGAGATCCTCGGCGCGGGAAAAGGTCCAGCTGGCGACCTTTCGGTGCGCCGCTTCCTCGGATTGCGCCAGCGGATCCTTGGAGTCGCTGGAGACCGACTCATCGGTGAGCGAGGTGCCGGGCACGGTCGAGGTACCGGGTGTCGGGAATCTGCCGGGCGTGGACTGGGCCGCAGATGCGTCTGCGCTGGAAGGGGACACATTCTGAGCCGGCAAAGGGCAAGCATGCAAACCGTTAGCCGCCAGCAGCCACGCGGCAACCCTGAGGCGGCAAACGCGCCATCGGAACCCGCCACAACGGGGCGGTGAAGTGCGGTTTGCCCAGAACATTTGCCGATCGACCCCTTGTCATTTCGCGTCGTCACCAAACACTGACGCCTCAACCGCCTGACACGAAGGCGCCACCCAAACGCTGCTGAAAAGGTAGTCCTCCCTTGGCTCAGATTCGAATCGCTGTCCGCCTGGCATCGATGATGTTGCCGCTCCGCCAGGCCATCCTCGAAGCTCACAGGATCGGGGCCGATGCGGTCCAGATCGATGCGAGGCGCGACATCGCACCTTCGGAATTGTCGGCAACTGGGCTCCGGCAATTGCGGAAAATGCTCGACGATTCGCATTTGCGGGTCGCGTCGGTGCGGTTTCAGACTCGGCGTGGCTACGACAACCCGGACGACTTGTCTCGAAGGATCGATGCGACCAAACAAGCGATGCAGTTCGCCTATCGCATCGGCGCCGACCTGGTCATTAACCAAATCGGGACGGTTCCCGAAGAAACGGCGGATCCTCGCTACGAGTTGTTGCGGAGCGTGATGGGAGATTTGGGAAAGTTTGGCACCCATGTCGGCGCCTTCTTGGCCGCCGAAACGGGTACCGAATCGGGTCCCACGCTAGCAAAATTGCTCGACGCCGAGGAAAACGCCTTTGTCGCCGTGGCGATGAACGCGGGGAAGATGATCGTCAATCGATTTGCTGTCGAGGCGGCGATCGAAGCGCTGGGGGCGCGCACTCGCTGCGTGGTTGCCATGGACGGGGTCGTTGACCTTGCCGCCGGCCGAGGCATCCATGTGCCCGTCGGTGAAGGGATCGCCGATTTTCCGGCGATCATGGCCAAACTCGAAGATCACTCGTTCGACGGCTACTTCATTGTCGGTGATGAGGACCCCGATGCGAACTCACGCAGGCTCGCCGCGGAAGCCATCGAGTACCTCCGCAACCTTTGACGCACGAGTCCCTTAGCTTTCTGCTGGGTCTCGGCCGTCGACCCAGGGGCCCGAGTATCTCATGTAGTCGGGTTCCTCGAGACGGCTGCCGAAATCGCCCGCTCGCCAGCCAGGGATGTGATTCGGTGCGGCTCGCCGCGCCGACATCGATTCCCACTTCGCGGCCCAGCCGGGATCTTCGGTGGAGATTTGCCGCTTGGCGGGGTCGACGAAGTAGACTTCGCCCTTTCGATAACTTTGGGCGCCCAGATTGACGACGCACATGGCCGCCGCCCCGAGATCAGGAGGGTTGTTGCACTTCAGCGGTTCGCCCGACTCGCAGGCGTCGAGCCAATTGCTGAAATGCGCTTTCGTCGTGTTGTCAACGGGCGACGTCGTGATCCGCTCGTCTTCAAAGCTTCGTTTGGGAGCGTCACCAGGGGTGGTGATCTGCCGCCGCTCGGGCTTGAAGTCAAATCCCGTGAACGATTCACCATTGCCGAACTCGAACGTTCCGTAATGGCCCCGAATCAATTGATTGACGCGTGATTCCTGGTTGCACATGGTTGCGGTGATCAAACCCTGGCAACCCTCGTGGAAATCGGCGACCACTGTGGAAACGTCGGGAACATCGCGACCGTCGTACTCGAGGAAGATGCCGCCCCCGCCGACGACCCTACCGGGCAAGCGGAGCCCCGTCGCCTTGAGCATCGCGGTCGTCCGATGAACGAAAAGGTCAGTGAACATTCCGCTTCCGAACGGCCAGAATCGCCTCCACTGAGCATATACCGCGCGGTCAAAGGGACGATCTTCGGACAGATTATCGTCAACACCGAGCCATCGCTTCCAATCGACGGTCTTCGGTGTCATCTCGGGCGTTAGCTTGTAGTACCGCCACTGTCCGACTGAGCTGTTGCGGAAGTACTCGGTTTGAAACCCGAGGACCTTTCCGAGCTTTCCGTCCTGCAGCAGGGTGCGGACCTCGTCCCAGACCGGAAGGCTGGTGGATTGCACGCCCACCTGCATCACCTTCCCTGATTCGAGCCATTTCTTTTCAACGTCAAACGCCTCCTCGACCGTTTTGGTCATCGGCTTTTCACAGTACACGTTCAAACCCGCCGCGAGCGAATCGACCGTCTGCAAATGGTGCCAATGGTCTGGGGTTCCGATACAGACGGCATCGAGATTTTCTTTCTCGATCATGTCGCGATAGTCGACGTACTTCGAAGGCGCCCTGCCCGTTTGCTTGGCGATGTGGTCGGCAACCTTATCGCGTTGCACATCGTAGACTTCGGCGATTGAAACGAGGTCGATGCTACGCCCTTCGCTATGCAATTCGCATAGCGTCTTGACGTGCGCACCGAACCCGCGGCC
>JBGTCJ010000223.1:0-5358 GCA_041748895.1 Pirellulaceae bacterium | reverse complement strand
AAGGCTGATCGCCGCCGCCGACGCCGATCGTGTCGCGCTGTTCCCCAGCGGGACCGCCGCGCTCAACGCCGCCATTGGCGGGGTCGTGCGTCCCGGCGATCATGTCGTGACGACCGACATCGAGCACAACAGCGTTTTGCGTCCACTCCACGCGTTGCAGTCCGCCGGCGTCGAGGTCGAGTTCGTCGGCTGCGATGCTCGCGGGTGGGTCAATCCTGCGGAAGTCCTTGACCGAGTGACACCGCGAACACGTCTGGTGGCAATCTCGCATGCCTCCAACGTTACCGGCGCGGTGCAGGACGTCGACGCGATTGGCCAGGGGCTTCGCGAAACGCCGGCCTTGCTGCTATGTGACGCAGCCCAAACACTCGGCTACGTGCCGCTCGATGTGAATCAGATGGGAATCGATTTACTGGCGGCGCCGGGCCACAAAGGCGGCTGCGGACCGCTCGGTACCGCCCTGTTGTACGTTTCCGCCAAAGCGCAGGAGGTGGTGCGTCCGATCTCTTTTGGTGGTACCGGGTCAAGCTCCGAGTCGCTCGAGATGCCCGATCGATTGCCGACGATGCTCGAGCCGGGCAACCTGAATGTCCCGGCGCTGGCCGGGTGGGAGGCCGGACTAGCGCATTTGGCAACCCACGACGTTGCCGTGGCCATGGACCGCAGCGCCGCCCAAGCCCGCCGACTCGGCGAGGGACTTTCGGGGCTCAGCGGTATTCGAGTCGTGGCCGGCGACCGCCTGCCGATCGCGAGCGTGATCTTTCCGGGCGACTCCGCGACGCTGGTCGCGTCGCTGCTGGACAGCGAGTACGCGGTGGAAGTTCGGGTCGGCCTGCACTGCGCCGCCCGGATTCACCGATCGATCGGCAGTCACCCCCATGGCACCCTCCGCATCAGCGGTGGACACTTCACCACCGACCAAGAGCTCGATCGCGCAATCACCGCGATCGGCGAGATTCTCCACGACGGCGTGCCTTGAATGGACGCGGACACATCGATTCCCGAAAAATGAGCGACGATCCAATCGAATGACCCATCCGACTCAAGGGCCTTGGTATCGCGACGGCTTAGCATTCGAGTGCACTGGTTGCGGTGACTGCTGCAGCGGAGACCCCGGTTACGTCTGGGTCGATGACGCCGAGATCACCGCTCTGGCCGCTCACATGCAGTTGGACGTCGATGAATTCGAGCGGCGGTTTGTTCGCCAGGTGGGCGGCGAAAAGAGCTTGGTCGAGTACCCCGATGGCGACTGCATCTTTCTCGATCCCGCGTCTCGCAAGTGCTTGGTCTACGAGGCGCGTCCGATCCAGTGCCGGACTTGGCCGTTTTGGAGCAGCAACCTGCAGCGCAAACGGGACTGGAAATTGACCTGCACGATCTGCCCTGGCAGCGGACGAGGGCGCGTCTACTCGCTAGCGGAGATCGAGACGCGGCGGACGTCGCGGGAGCTATGACCGTGTCGCGGCGGCGCGTCGTTAGTGGACAGGATCGCTTTCGAGTCGATAGCAAGTCTTGTGGCCCGCCAGAGAATTGGATTACGAATCTCTCTCAAGTTTGCCGGTTCTAGCGACGATAACGATTCTACGGCGGACTAGCGGTCGGCCCGAGACACGTTCTTGGGTCGGGCAATTGGCGAGCCGAGGAGCTTGACGGCGGGTTGACATGCCTCTAGACTCGACTTTCGCTAAGTCGATCAATCGCAACGATTTAAGGCGATAGTTGTCGGGGTGCAGTCGAGCCGCGGGGAGCTAGTTTTGACCAAGAAAGACATCGTCCGAACGATCTCCGAGGAGATCGGGATGACGCAGCAGCAGACCAAGAAAATCGTTCAAAAGACCTTCGACGCGATCGTCGAATCGTTGGTCCGAGAGCAGAGAATCGAGTTGAGGAACTTTGGCGTATTCGAGGTGAAGCGGCGAGCGGCGCGGAAGGCTCGGAATCCCAAGACCGGACGTCAGGTCGAGGTTCCCGAAAAATTCGTTGTCACTTTCAAGCCGGGCAAGGAGATGGAGGCGCGGGTCAGGGACCTGTCGAGGCAACCAGAGGCTAGGCATCTGGCACCCGAGACGCCCGCTCTGCATCCGATCCACCGTGAGCTTCAAGATTCGAACGTCAACCACGACCACGACCACGATCCGGATTGAATTGCCCCTTCCAGACCTTTTTGCCAATCAATTGCTACCGTTCACGGAGGAACCCGCGATGCGTTGCCGCGTCCTACACCTTGCTCTGCTCGTGGTTTGCGTTTCGACGTCCGTCGGATGCTTCCTTCCGATCTACTCCGCTCGGCCCGAACGCCGTGTTCAGCAGTTGCTGTTCACGAGTGAGGATTTGCGGATGATCGTTGATGAATGGGAACGCTTCTGGTTCCTCGACTCGCCAAGCCACCTGACCCCGCTGAGAACGCACGGCGGGATCATCTAGGTTGGATCTGCTGATGATGCGGTGAGACCGCATCAAGCTCACGGCGTTGATACCGACTCGCGGCCCATCCGCGTGGAGACGGCGCGCCAGAGGTCGAGGTCGATTTGATCGGCGATAAACGTGATCGAGCCATCCGCGCGCAGCGCGACGACGCCTCCCAAGTGCCGACTGCGAGCCGTCCGCCAGCCAAATGGGGTGAAGACCCGAGCATGCCCACCGGACATCAAAGTACCGATGCAGTCGTGCGTTGGCGCGTTCGGGGGAAGGTGGTGGTTGTAGAGAGTCGTTCGGTACTCTCCATTGACCCACGAAAATCCGCGAGGATCGGTGACGTTCCAACTCGGGGCCGAGCGGCAGATCGACTCGCTCAGCGGGGCAACGATCCAAAATCGGTACGCGGTTTGTGGATCTCTTTCTTGGGACCCGGAAACGCCCAATAGACTCTCTGACATGGCGATCGTTTGTGACGAGCCATCGGCAATGTCACCGATCCGCGTTTTCGAATTGACGTAGAAGATCCCATCGGTATCGATTGGCGTCCCACCGCCGGCGCCGCTGCCGGTGCAAACGGCGTAATTGGTGGGTCCAAACGACGGGTGAAGTTGCCGAAACGAATCGCTTGGACAGAGGAAGGTCGGCACCACCGCACTCGATCCTGCGACGTTTTCAGGGGTGATCCCCAGCGTCGCCGTGTAGAGCGGCTTGCTCAAGTCGAGCGATTCAAAGGCAGCCGTGTTCTCCAAATAGGGCGACAGCATGGCGAGCGCGGACCACCGGTAGAACGTCCAGGGGGTACTCGGAACGTCGTCGTACTGTTTGGCGATCGCACCGGCGGGAAGGTGATTGAGCGAGGCATGATGATTGTGCATCGCAATGCCGATCTGCCGCATGTTATTGCCACACGACATCCGCCGAGACGCCTCGCGCGCCGATTGCACCGCGGGCAACAACAGGCCGATCAGCACGCCCACGACCGCGATCACAACAAGCAATTCGATGATCGTGAAGGCGCACCGCGAGCACTGGATCGCCGGGCAACTCGACGCGGTGTTGAAGCCATTTCGCATCGTCACGTTCTCCCGTTTCCGCCGTTTGACGCGACGTCAAACGATCGCGCTGGCTACGGTCAACTTGCCCCGCCTGCGAATCGAAACGCCAACGCCCATGGTTGTGATCACGCAAAGGATCAAGCCCAGCGAACTCGGCTCGGGAACCGCCGTGGGCCCACGCGTCACGCTGCTCAGTCCAACCAGTCCGGTGCTGGACCGCAGCAACTGGCCCGCGGCGTCAAACACAAAGATACCGCCATTGGTTGGAGCCCCCGGATCATTCCCGGGGCTCGTTTGGCCGAGCGCGACCACCACGATATTTCCATCGGCATCCACCAGCACACCTGCCGGGCTGGTAAACGCGGAGCTGGGGTTCGGAATCGGGCTGGGCAGTAGATTCTCGTCGATCACCAGCGGCGCGAGGGGTGTTCCGTCCGAGGCAAAACGGTAGACGTGGTTGGCCTCGATCGTTCCTGGAAAAAGCGGTCCCAGATCCGAGCTACCCACGTGGATCGTACCGCTCGAATCGACGGCAACTTGCGCGACACCGCTGAAAGAGTCAGCGAATGGGCCTAGATTCGTGCTTCCAAACCGGTAAACGCCGGCTCCCAACGTCGAGAGGATCACGTCGCCGCCGAGAAACCCGACTCCACCTGCGGCCGAGTTGAGGATTTCACTGCCGGTGTTCAGGAACGGCATGAACTCCGAGGTCGCCGTGTCGAGCACGAAAACCGATGCGGCCGTACTGCCCAACCCCGCAGCGTAGATTCGGTCATCGGGCCCCACGGTCAATCCCGAGGGACCGAAACCGATCCCAGAAACGCTGAATGTCTGCACGACTTCGCCACTATCGGCTGCCACCTTGTGGACCGCGCTGCCAAAAATATCGCTCACGTAAAATGCGTTTTGCGAAGCCTGGTAGGTGATTCCCGAAAGCAAATTGGCCCCGGGAATGGTCGCGAACGTGGTCGCCTCGAGAGTCTGGCTGTTGAAGCGAATGATCTCGCCCGTGAACGCCCCGGTGGCGTAGATTTCCGCGCGTCCCTGCGAAGCATTCCCGAAGGAAAAGGCCAGCAAGGCGGCGGCAAGGAGTTTGGTCCTAGTCATGTTGCGATCGAATCGTGGTGGCAGGATGAATTGGCAGGGGGGACATAGGCGCTCAGTCCGATGGCATTGAAACGCGTGCCGTCGGACAATCGTCGCCCCGAGGACACTCTAATTGTCGTTTGATTGTCCGGCAAGTGCTGCGAGCGATGAGGCGCCGAGCTCAATCCCCGCTCAATTCGATTCGACAGCATCCGAAGTCGAGTGATGGTGGGCCGCCGCCGGGATTTCTCGAGATGTCGGCCGATAGCGAGTAATAGATGTGTTTGCCGTCGCGCTGGCTGCTAAGCAGTTCGGCCGCGCGCATCAGACGAAGGTGATGCGAGGCGTTGGCCAGATCGATTTCGAGCAGGGCAGCGATGTCGCTGACCGTCATCGGGCCCGACTGGAGGCACTGGACGATTCGGAGCCGCTGAGGATCGGCAAGTGCCTTGAGGTACGTCGCGCAGCGCGTCGCTTCGAGCTTATCCCGGCCAGGTGCTTCCATGGATCGCGTTGTAGTCGTTGGCTACGCAAGGTGCAATGCACTGGGACACTGGCCAAAGGCGCAACTCGATGGACGCGGCTACTACCGGGGTAACTCGACTAACGAACGACCTCGAACGCGTCTTTCTCCCTTTGAAAGAGCCGAGTGAAGTCCTCGCCAAACAACTTTCGCATCGGTTCCCGCCAATCCAAATCATCCGGCTTGGGAAACGCACTCTGGGCTGCGTCGTCCAACTTCCATTTGAAGTAGAACTCTAGCTCCGCCTGACTCTCGCCCTCCAGCATCGAAACGCGA
>JBGTCJ010000222.1:0-6681 GCA_041748895.1 Pirellulaceae bacterium | reverse complement strand
CCGCGCCGCTGCGACGGCGTCGTCGGCGGAACCGACCAGAAGCGGCGATCGTGATGTGTCGGTCAACGCGGACGGATCGACGGCCTTCGCGCCGGCGGAGCGAGTGAGCACGACGGTTTGCCGTCCAGGGAGTGGGCGACCGATTGAATCGTAGGTCTTTCGGCCCATGATCAGCGTTCCCCCGAGCGTGAGACGCTTGAACCGAGCCAGATCACCGCGCAACCGCCAGGGCATCTGACCGTCCTTGCCGATGATTCCGGTCGATGTCGCCGCGACCACGGCAACTAGCGCTGGGGCGTTCGATAGCGCTGCGGCGTTCAACGGCAAGGCTCAAACCCTCGATCCATTTCCCATCGCTTCACGCCATCGTTCAAGTGTCAATTAGGTCTTCAGGAGCTAGCAGTGGGACCTTGTTCTCCTCTGTTTTTTGTTCCTCGCGCCACGGTTTGCCTTCACGGTAGCTCTCCAATTCTTCCTTGAGTTGCTCGAGTTGGTCGTGATCCTCCTCGTCGCCAACCTCAACGGCCTTGGAACTCCACCTGATCGCTTCGGCAAAGTCACCTTTCTCGGCGTGCGCGGCCGCCAGCGTGCTGAGGATGTGTGCTTCCTTGTGCTCGGTCAATTCGGCAGCTTCTTCGGCGAAACCAATCGCCTTGTCGCCATCGCGAACGTCGTCCTGCGGCGAGGTCGCCAAAACCCAAGCCAGATTGTTGAGAATGCCACTCTTCTGAATTGAATCGCTGACCCCGATCTTGAGCGCCGACTCGTAATCGCGGATGGCACCCGCGTGATCTCCGATGCTCAAAAGCGTGTCGGCTCGGGTCCTCAGGGCGGCGACGTTCGCGGGATCGGCCGCGATGATCCGGTCGACCATTTCGATCGCCTTGCGGGGGCGATCGTCCTGCTGATAGAGGTTCGCCAACTGCAACATCCAGAAGGGATCGTCCGGTGCCGCATCGACCAAACGTTGCATTTCATTGATGGCATCGGCCAAACGACCCTCTTCGACGGCGATGTAACATCGAACACGGACGGCGGCAACACTATCGGCGACCTGGGGCGCCACACGGATCGCCTCTTTCAGGTCTTCTTTGGCACTCTTCACGTCTCGCCGTGCCAACGAGATCTCGGCCCGCTGGAGCAAGGAGATCGGGTCCTTGGGTTGCATCGCGAGCGCCTTACCGAAATCGGCCAGCGCCTCATCTTCGCGGCCCTGAGTCCGGTGGATGATGCCACGGAGGCGGTACAGGCCTTCGTTCGGACTCGCCGCGATGGCTTCGGTAAGCAGTTCGATCGCATCATCGATTCGCTCCATCGCGACCAACTGTTCCACCGCCGCCTGGGCGATCGCTTGATTCGTTGGATCCTGCTTGAGCAGCAGTTGCAAATCCTCGACCGCGCCATTGACGTCCCCCTTTTGGAGCCGAAGCAGTGCACGGGCTTGTCGGGCATCGGTGCTAGCGGGGTCTGCTTTGACTGCCGCGTCGAGGTCAGCAGTTCGCGCGGCATCATCGTCCTGCCGCATCGCCCGAAGAAGATACGCATTGCTTTGCTCGGCAGGATTATCGCCTAGAAGCTCAATCGCTTTGGAGGCGGCGCGTCGAACCTCTTCCGCATCGCCTTCGGGCAATAGGTTCAAACGTGCGATCAGCAGGTAAGCTTCCACCAGGGCCGGATCGTGCTCGACCGCCGACCGAAGGCTCTCGAGCGATTTGGCACGCAGTTGCCGAAGTTGCCTCCCGCCGCCCTGCATCAATTGTCCGGCGAGCGCCTGGCCACGCTCGAAATGAATGGACGCGAGCATTCTCCGCGCGAAGCTACGACTCTCGTCGCTCAATCCTTTGACAAGGGCCGATTCAAGCAACGCCGCGACTTCACCGAGTTTCTCGGTCGTATCGGCGTCAATTCGCAATACCATGGCCTCGTCCAAGTCGTCCTGGCCATTGCCCGTGGCCGCCGCCTGCTCCGTTGCAGTTGCCGCTTGCGCATCATCGTCCGCTCCAGTGGCGGCCGGCTCATCCGCCGCGGGGCCGGTGTCTTGAGCCGAGGTCGTACTCAGGGTCAGCGTGAGAGCGACCAACAGCGTGCCCGCGAAGACTGTGTGCAGCGACCGATCAACGGCGAGCCTTCGCGAGAGTTCCCGTTGCGAGAGTAAACGAAGACTCTGCCGAAAGGTTAGGAAAGCGCGTGATCGGTCGAGAAAGGACAAACACATCGCAAGACTCGGCGGTTGATTGCAGTTGGGAATCGGGCGGCTGCGGAAAACGCAGCGAGCACTCCTAACAATCGTAACGCATCGGCAATCGCGTTGGCACTCCAGAATTGAGGACGCCAGCTCAAGGTTCGATCGGTTTGTCGGTGAAATCGTAGTCCACCGACAGCAAACCGATATTGGCGATCACCCTTCCCTGGCCGGGTTGGATCGTCAACCGTGTTTCGATGTCGTTGTTAAAGCTCTCGACGCCACGGTCGAGCGATTGGATCGCTTTGCCGTCGCGAACGTCGACCGCCATCACATCGAGGGTCCGCGCCCGGCTGCCGTTGGCGAGATACAGTGACCACGATCGCGAGAGTAGCAGGAGCGGCGAAATCGGGGATTGGGTCAGCGTGCAGCCCCATGGCAAGTCGCCCAGTGGGGACTGCCAGGCGATCGCTCCCGTGTTCACGTCAACGGCCGTGATCGCCCCGTCGACGCGGATGTGATCCGCATTGTGATTCGTGTAGAGCGTCGCACCCTCACGACTGGACGGCCGGTCACTTCCTAACGGGAGCAAGACGATCGCATCGTGCCTTCGCATCACATGCAATCCACGCAAACCTGCGATAGGATCGATGCTCAGCCGGCTTACCTCCCTGGCCTCCTCGAGATCCCAAATGAGGACTTCTCCGTCGGTTGCGAGCGTGACCGCGTACTTTCCGTGAATGACTCGGCCAAAAACAGAGTGTGTCGGCGATAGCCCTTCAAACGTGTGTTCGAGCAACCGTTCTCCACTGATGGGATCGACTAGCGCGAGCTCTCGTTTTCCCTCGGCGGCGCTACGGTACATCAGCACGGCGTGATCCGAGGAGGTCCACACCCGGAAATCCGTCAACGGCTGCTGAGAGATTCGCCGCCCGTCGTGGCAATCGTAGAGCACGGTCATGCCCGAGCCTGGAGAGACGATCGCCAACGTTTGGCCGTCACAAACCAACGCGCCGCCCAGAGGTGCTTCGAAGTTCCGCCATTTGACCTCCGCCGTGGCGACATCGAGCGCCAAAACTTCGTGTCCCTGGAGCACGTAAAGCGTGTCGCCGACGATCGGTCCGAGTTGCAGGTCCGAGGGCGTTGAGGCATTCCCTCCACTACTAATCACGTAACGGTAGACCTGGTCACCGAAATCAGAAGCGTCGCTCCGTGGTTTGAATCCGCCTCCGCCCGTTTCGGTACGCCACGGACGTCGCCAAAGCACTGGATCGGCTTCTCCCTTGAGCAACTCGAAAAGGTTGACGCCGATCAATTCGCCCGGCATCAAAGCGACCATCACGCCGCCGCTGAAGACGACCTGTCGATACGACTCGTCGCGGCGGTTGATGCCATCAACGGGAATCGTGCGGAGATTTCCCAGCGGATCGCGGACGGCAACGGGACTCGTCTCGTCGCTGACCAGTTGCCACCCTTCAAACGAGCGACCCACCACGCGTCTCGTGTCGGCGACGGTGATCCGGCGGGCGGAAAGGGTTCGCCCGCGGATCGATTCTCCCCGGTCGGATTGCTCGGGCCAGCGGGCCTCGAAATGACTCGGCCAGTTGACCGGTTCATTCCAACCCGACACAAGTTGTGTCAGCTCTTCGAGCCCGACGCGATTCAATCCATTGGTCCACTGGGGCGACACGTCTGCATCGGACTTCACCTCAGCAACGTGCCGATGGAGGTCGTCTACGAGGGCGCCCGCATCCTGTTTCAATCCGCCGCGGGCGTAAGCGGTGGCCAGCCAGATTTTTTTCCACGGGGCGATCCGATCCGGCGTTTCGGGAGTGGCCGCGGAAGTCGCTAAAATGATCCTTTCGATCGATAGGTAATCATTGAGATCGAGTAGTCGGAGGATCAGCGTCTCGGTTAAAGCCTCGCTACCTTCGAGTGATCCGAATTGGTGCAGCAGACGTTTGGCCAGCACGGTTGGGGCCGACTGATATCGCTCCAAGTGGGCCCGCACGATCGTGTCAATCTCCTGAAGGTCCGCCGGCTCAGTCGTGCGCATCACCTCGCCAACCCGCGCACCGATCCAAGCGTCGAGCGATACCTGTCGCGCGGCTTCGGTATCGAGGGCAACCGGCGACGAAGCAAGCGTTGTCTCTTTTGCCGCCAGACTCGAGAGATCGATCAATCGTCGAATCGCCTCGATCCCCTGACGACGCTCGATCGCGCCCCGGACCTGCAATTTCGCAAGTTCGACCCGCTGTGCCGGTTGATCGATCAAGCCCTCGAGTCGTTCGAGCAGTCGAATGTTGCCGGCGAAGTCCTCGCGGAGCGCCCCCAGCATCGCCTCAACCGAAAATTGATGCACCTCATCATCGTCGGGCCTCAGCTCCCGGGCCCTGTCGAGCCACCCCAGCGCCTCGCCGCGACGGTCCTGCTCCATCAAAATTTGCGCCTTGCGGACCATCATCTCAAAATCGTTGGGATTGGCCTCCAAGGCCGCGGCAACGAGTGGTTCGAGCGACGCCTGGCCATAAGCCACCGAAAGGTAAGTCGGTGATTGGGAGATGATTTCGCCGGCGGCAGCAACCAGGTTGCCCATGGGAAAGTTCGTCGAGCGATGCGCCAGCGCCGAGCCGTCTCCGGTCGCAACGGCGATCATTCGATTGGAGGATGTCGGCACGAAGTACACGGATACCGATTGGCCCGTGGTTGGATGATCCAGTGTGCCGAAGACACCGACACCGCAGATCTGTTCTCCCGCATCGAGCCACCCCGCCCGTGTCTTCCAAAGCGTCTTGGCCGATTCGGTGCTGACGCCCCGAACGTGATCACCACCTACCAAAATCAACGTCCCATCGATGACGCCGGCAAGGTAACGAGATTCGGTTTGGGTCCTAGGAAGTTCCTTCCATCGCTTGTCACCGCTCTCAAGGTCAAATGCGAACAAGCGATCCGATTCGATCGGCGTGACATAAACGGTATCGCCGACAATGATCGGGCTGCCCTCGGCCCATCGCTTGAGCAATTGATCTGGCATGAAGCCTTCTCTCTGGGCGATCACGTTCTGGTTCATCGCGTCGTTGCGATCGATCGTCGTCCCCCAAATCAGCGATCGATCCAGAAGGTCAAGTGCCACGATTGCCCCGGCCCCGGTTGAACAGACCAACAAACCCTCACGAAACGCCATTGAGCCGCCGGCGACTCTTCGGACCGGGTCGGTGTCGATGCCACCGGATTCCACCGAGAGCAGGTGCTGCCGCCACCGTTCCGCACCGGTGCCGGGATCGAGCGACAACAACACGATATCGCCGGAAATTTCTGCCAGGACATACAGTGCTTGGTCGACAGCCAAGGGCGGACAGAGGAAAAAGGCTCCCGACAGTTCGAGTTCATCGCCGGCCCCCTGGCCGCTTCGCCACACCAGTTTTCCTTCGGTCGCCAAATCGAGGGCGATCAGCGAATTGCTTGTGCGGTCGGCCGGTCGAGCGCCTTGCAAACCCATTAGCGGACTGAACGAGGCCGCGCGCATTTCCGCCAAATCCCCGAGCACGTAAACCCGTTCACCATCGGTGCTCATTCGGCCATACGGGAGATCGTTCCAGACACGTTGTTTGAGCAAGATCAAACCGGCGTCCTCGCCGGGCATCAGGTCGAGCGACGGTTCGACCGTTTCCACACTTTCGCTGGTTTCAAACCAAGGATACTGCCAGACGCGCTTCCCAGTCCGATAGTCGACCCCAACCAACCGCTCGGTCGTCCGCATGAGAAGCTGGTTTCCAACTCTTAGCGGCATCCAGCTGGGGGGCGGCAACTGCCCGACGGCTGTCATTGATTCCTGTGCCTCTCGGAGCGATCGTTCCTGGCTCGGACTGGCCGTCGTCTCGACCATCCAACGTGGACTCGCCATCGGCAACTGGCCTTCGCCAAGCGCCGATGCCGACGGTGGTACCTCCGATGCGTTCTCACCGTCGGCATACGTCGGCGCGCCGCCAGCTGTCGAAGTACCAGTCACCACGGCACCAGTCACCACGGATCGGGCCGAAGCGAACTTTTCGTCAATCCACTTCAGGTACTGATCGCCTTGTGGCCGGGAAGTTGGTTTCCCGTTGAGGTTCACGGTGATCTCGGGCGTCGAGGTCGCCACAAGGTCCTCCTCCCTGGATCGGAGCGAATCGATCAGAATCGATGCCGCCATCCGACCCGACGCATCGACCCAAGGGTGGTCGGTCAACTGCCGCGCCAATCGCCGAGCCTCGACGAATCGCCCCTCGGAAACCGCCCTTTGCACGAGCAGCGCGACCGCGTCCCGGCCGGCCTGGGTATGGAGAAAACGGCGACGCACCTCGGCGACCGCATCCCACTGCCTCGTTTCCGCCGCCTCATCGAGTTTTCGGCGAGCCTGTGCCCCGTAGCGAAGTTCGTAGGTTTCGATCGCTTCTCGTGGGAGGCTCGCGAGCAACTGCCTCGCGTCACCGAGCAGCGTCCGCGTCAGTGGCCCTGAC
>JBGTCJ010000221.1:0-4069 GCA_041748895.1 Pirellulaceae bacterium | reverse complement strand
AGGCATGACTTCTCGCCGCGAGGTAAGTGAGCCCGCCAAAGTCATCTGCGGAGCCCCGTTTGACGAAGGTGTCGGCGCCACCCTCACTCGTTCGAATCCGGCGGAACCCGAGCAGATCACCGCTCGTCAGATTCTCGAGGACCTTCAATTCCCCGATCACCTGATTGATCTTGGTGCGTGAGGGCGATTGAAGCTCGAAGATCACGTCGTAGGCGCCCGCAGTGAGCGACCCCGTCCCAATGGCGACATCCAACACACTCGATTGTCCCGGCGGAGGGAATTCGTCGAATCGCAGTTTCTTGGGGAACGCGTCAGCGGGCCGCCGTGACTCATGCTGCCGTTGGACGAACGTCTGAACCTGCGCCGCGTGATGCACACCCCGCAGTTGCTCCCGCGGGTCACTCGCGGCGTCTGAGGCCATGTTCAATAGGCGGATTCGGAATCTTGCGGCATCGCCAGCCGTCACGGCATCCGATCCGACGACGACCTCGGTCAATCGCAGTGGGTCGAGCGTCGACGCCATCACAACAGTCGGCGTCGGTATCGCCGCCTCGCTCTCGTTTGAGTACGGGACCGTGCGGTTCGCGATTTTGGATCCCTTCGTTGAAGTCCAAAGGGCAACCGCTATGAACAAGGTACCCAGTGTGGCCAAAGCGATCCATGCCGAACGCCGCGTCGACCCATTGGGTACCCATGAGGTCGATGTTAACGGAGTCGAACTGGCTGGGCGCCGCTTACCCCGAGCGGAGTCGATGGTCGAGCTGCCAGCGTGCACCTCCGATGGATTGACCACGATCTTCAGAGCGCGTGACATCTCGTCGTTGACTTCGCCCTCTGCTGCGTGGATCTGTTCCACGAGCACTCGGGCGGATGCGGGTCGATCATGCGGATGCTTGGAGAGCAGCTTCATGATCAAATCCGCCAGCGGCTTAGGAACCTCACGGTTGTGGGACTCTGGACGGACGGGGTGATGGGCGATGATTTGTATCAGCTGCTCGTGAATGGTCGGCGCGCAGAAGGGCAACCGCCCACAACTGAGTTCGTACATCACGACACCGAGGCTATAGAGATCGCTCCTGTCATCGAGCGGATCACCTTGCGCCTGTTCGGGCGAAAGGTAACCCGGCGTACCCATCACCGACCCGCGGGCGACTAACGAATCGGTGGGGCAAGCAGCCAGTGCAAGTCCGAAATCGAGGATCTTGACCCGCTCGGTCCCTTCTTCTAGCCAGATGTTGGCCGGCTTGATGTCGCGATGAATGATTCCGCACTGATGCGCGGCGGCGAGACCTTTCGTAACCTGCTCGGCTATATCGAGAATACGATCGATTCGTATCCTAACGCCGAGCCGATTGAATTGTTCGAGGGTTTGCCCACGCAGTAGCTCCATCGCCAAAAATGGGACTCCCTTGACCTCGCCGACCTCGTAGACCGTGACAACATGGTCGTGTTCAATCGCAGCCATCGAGCGGGCTTCGCGGATAAATCGAAGTCGACTGTTGGGCGTCGACGCGAACCTCTTATTCATCACTTTTAGGGCGACCGCTCGCTGAAGCCGCGTGTCCTCGGCACGGAATACCTGGCCCATCCCCCCCTTACCGATGGTATCGATGATCCGGTAGGGACCGAGTCGACCGATCTCGCCTATTCCATTAGGGGGGTCGAGGTAATCGAATGTTTCAGCAGACGTGGTCATCGGTGCCGGTGGCTGGTCCAGAAAGTTGCCGATCATGGCGACTCCAACCGGTTTAGCCTAAGCTCTGTGGGGGCCGGAGGCAACTTAACGCTTTCTGCGGACGCATCCGATCGGCGAGGAGTCGGCTTCAACGCGTGTCGTCGAAGTCCTCAATGCCGAGCGACTCCAACGGCGTCTCGAGCACATTGGGGGGGGTGCCGTTGGGGGGATTGGCTTCCTCCGGGGTATCGGTCGGGCGGACGTAAATTGTACCCCCCACCACATTCACGACGACCACTCCTTGCCCGCGGTCAATCGCCATCCCGAGGCTCAAGGCGTCTAGTCGCCGGCCATCGAGCTCGATCAATCCGCTCGGCAAGAGGTCCGTTTTGGCAACTCCGGTCTTGCCAATCATCGCGTCCCGACGCTGCTGCAGCGCCGATTCTTCCGGATCCTCGGCATCCGGATCGATATTGAGCATCCGCCGTCCGATGGCGGTTCGGGGCCAAATCCGCAAGCCCAGCGAGACAACGATCGGTACCAGAACGCAAGCGCTGACCAGTACGGCGGCACCCGCCATCATGCTGTGAAGGAATCCGATGATGATCGCAGCGATCAGCGCCGCGATTGCGGCGATGGCGAGGAATCCACCGCTCGGGATGAATAGCTCGGCCACGAGCAACACAAGGAACGTGAGAAACAGTCCGGCGGAGTGCAAAAGCGTCATGGATTGGAAGTGGATGCGAACGAAATGACCGGCTGAGTCGTCATTTTGCTTGTGAATCCCCTAACCACAAGCTCGGTACCCAGGAAGGATGTTGTAATCCGACAACCGCATCGTTTGGGCGCGGAATCGTCCTGGGCGGGGGTGATTCTTGACCTGGGCGATGACCAAATCAGACCCGCAAACTAAACTACACGTCGCGGGGCGTGGATTTGTGAAGAGGATCGCCTCACAGTCGGGACTACACACGGGCCGATGGCCTTGGGAGCGGAATGAAGATGAGTTTGTCGCAGCATTATCAGCCCGGACATTGCGGACTGTCATTCGAGCTGTTTCCTCCCAAGTCTCCTGAAGGATTTGAGTCGCTACTCAAGAACGTCGAGCGGCTGAAGGCGTTCGCTCCCGATTTTTTCACCTGCACCTATGGAGCGGGAGGTTCGAGTCAGGCGGCAACCCTCGACGTGGTCGAACAGGTTAAGCAAATCACGGGCTGCCCCGTGGCATCACACCTTACGTGCGTCGGGTCGACAGTCGACGATCTGCGCGGCTACCTGGTCGAAGCCGGCCGCAGAGGCGTGGATTACATCGTCGCACTTCGAGGCGACCCTCCCCAGGGGATGTCTGAATTTCACGCCGTCGAGGGCGGTTTGCGATACGCAAACGAATTGGTCGCATTGATTCGAGCCGAATTCAACTTCGGAATCGCCGTTGCTGGGTACCCAGAGGTTCATCAGGAAGCGCCCAGTCGCGATATCGATCTGGAAAATCTCAAGCGGAAGATCGATCAGGGCGCTGACATCGTGATCACGCAGCTCTTCTACGAGAATGCCGATTTCTATCGTTTTCGCGATGCCTGCTCGGCCCGCGGGATCGATATCCCGATCATTCCCGGGATTCTTCCGGTTACGAATTTTGCACAGGCACAGAGGATCGCATCGCTTTGCAAGGCTACCATCCCGCACGCCTTCGCCGATGCGATGCTCGCCAAAGAGTCCGCCCAGTGGCAATTTGAAGTGGGTGTTGAACACGCTCGCCGTCAAACGATCGATTTGATTGAGAACGGTGTTCCTGGGTTGCATTATTACGTGTTGAACAAGAGCAACGCCGCCGAAAAGCTTCTCGACGGGCTTGAGCTCGCCACGGCTTGATTCGAACGCGGTCAATCGTGGATCAACATCGCGTCGCCATAGCTGTAAAAGCGGTACCCTTGGCGAACGGCCTCATCATACGCCCGCAATGTCAGCTCCCGTCCGGCGAACGCGGAAACGAGCACCAACAGGCTGCTTCTGGGCAGGTGAAAATTGGTCATCAAAGCGTCAATCGCGGCGAAGGTGTGTCCGGGGCGTATGAATAGGTCGGTCTCGCCACTCCAGGGCTTGAGCTCACCGCCGTGTGCCAATGCGGCGCTTTCAAGGACTCGAACCGTGGTCGTTCCCACGGCGACGACCCGTCCGCCCGCGCTTCGAGCCGCGAGCAGCGACTGGCAGATCGGTGGCTCGAGTGTTCCCCATTCCCGATGCATCGAATGGTCGTCCAGTCGTGCTGTCGCGATTGGGCGAAAGGTCCCGATCCCGACATGTAGCGTCACGGCTGCGACGGTCACGCCACGTTTGCCAACGCTCCGTAGCAATGCTTCTGTAAAGTGGAGGCCTGCCGTGGGTGCGGCGACG
>JBGTCJ010000220.1:0-11276 GCA_041748895.1 Pirellulaceae bacterium | reverse complement strand
ATGATAAGGATGGGCGAGGTAGGCGATCCCACCGACCTCCTTGTCCAGTGCGGAACTGGGGTCGTTCTCATCGCGCTCGAACTCATTGCGGACCACCGTCATTTCACTTTCCAAGTCCTCACCCCGGATGAAACTGTTGACCAAACGGTCGGCCTCCAGTGCGATCGCAAACTCGAGATTCTCGTCGGTCGCGGGGAGCGTCTCGTAGTAATTGGTACGGTCCATCCAGGTGGTGCCGTTGAAATTGGCACCTCGATCCTGCAAAGCCTTGGGGACATTGGGATGCGTTGGGGTGCCCTTGAACAGCATGTGCTCGAGCAGGTGGGCCATGCCGGCTTCGCCATAACCCTCATGTCTCGAACCCACAAAGACAGTCATGTTGACCGTGACGACATCTTTACTTTGGTCCGGGAATAGAAGCACGCGAACACCATTGGCCAAACGGTTTTCGGAAATGCCCTCGATCTCGTTCATCTTGGTCGTCAATGCAGTCGTGCCTTTTGAGGAAGCGGTCGAAGGCTCGACCGACGGGGTCGGGGTGGTGGTTGCCGGCGTGTCGGCACAAACGATCGAATCGTTGTGCGCAGCGAACGCGGCGAGCGTGGCGACGATCCATGACGCACACGTGACTCGGGGCATTCGCAAATCAGGCGATCTGCGGGGACGGGTGTTGCCGGCATAGCCGTCGCGGGTGATCAAGAACGGCAAACAGAGGGCGAACTGATGGAAACTCGCAACCATGACCAAAACTCCCTTGCGGCAGACACGAGCCACTAGCGGTGTAGCGACCCACAACGACGAGAAGGCCTGCGGACCCCCACGCTTCTTAGGCGCGACGTTCACCGCAAGCGGCAATCGTCGAACGCCCGTTATGGTATCGCACGTGCAACATCGCGCCAGGGGCGCGCCGCGGAACAATCGCGGGGAGGAGTCTCGCAAAACTCGAGTCAACTTCGCGTTTCGCTCGGTCACGACGAACGGGCACCGAATCTTTTGCTTTTTGGTAGACTTCTTGGACTGTCCGCCTCGTGCCTCCTTGAATGCAAAAGATGACGACCGCGTCGAACCCTGCGAAATCGACCGTCTGGAACATTCCGAATCTACTGACGACTGTCCGGCTTTTTCTGGCGGTCGGTGTGATCCTGATGATCGACAGCCGTTGGTTTTTTCCGGCAACGGTGACTTTCTTAGTCGCCGCGGGTACCGACTGGATGGACGGGTACTGGGCGCGAAAGTACGGCCAGGTGACGAAGTTAGGACGAATCTTTGATCCATTTGTCGACAAGATCATCATCTGCGGGTCGTTCATCGCACTGGTCGCCATTGCGGGTTCCGGTGTTGCGGCGTGGATGGCGATCGCGGTCGTCGCCAGGGAACTATTGGTCACCAGCCTGCGCGGATTGATCGAGGGGACCGGCGGTGACTTCTCGGCGTCGCAACTGGGAAAGTGGAAAATGGTCTTGCAGTGCGTGGCGGTCGTGGCGGTATTGCTGTGTCTCGAGAGCGTCCATCCACCGCATTGGCTCGACTTCGTTCGCCACCTCTCCATCTGGTTGGCGATCGGTTTGACAATTTACTCGGGAGTTGATTACGTGTTGGTTGCCGCTCGGGTGATGCGTGAACAGGAAGAAGGCGAATGATCGCCGAGTCGCTGCAGGTTGCACTTTCGTTATTCTTGCTCGCTGTATTTTGCCTCAGCATCTACGCTTGGACGCGGATCCTGACAACATTCCGCCAGTCCGGCGAGACGCCCCTTGCCGCCCGGGAGCGGCCCGCGGCCCATTGGACGCTCGCTGAGTTCTTTGTCTGTTTTGGCCTTTACATCGTCTGCTCTGCGGCAGGCCTATCTGTCGCGCGTCGCGCGGCCTGGTTTTCTTATGACCCGCTCGAAGCGGTCAATGCGACTGCCGACGCGGCGATGCCCAGGACCGCGGACGACATGGTTGTGAGCATCTTGATCAGTTCGGTCGCCAGTGCCTTGGCGGTCGCCAGTGTGATGGTCTGGATGAACCTCACCTGGCGGTTGTCGATTGATCGGTATGGCTTTTGGCCGAGCCGAGAGGACTGGCGATTGGGGACGGTCGCGGCCATCTTGATCCTACCGCCCGTGCTGTTGCTGAGCACCGCGCTGAATTTCGTGATCCCTTATGAGCACCAAGTGCTCGACGCGGTGAAACAGCAGCCAACGGCGACGGTTTTCGTGACCATGGTTTTCAGCACGGTGGTCGTCGCACCGCTGTTCGAAGAATTCATGTTTCGCGGACTCTTGCAGGGCGGGGCCCAAGCCGTCTCGAGACGGATCCGTCACGTTGCCCATGGCGAACCGGCCGACGGCCCGCCGCTGCTATGCACCGCGGAGGAAATCTCGCAGTGGCCCTGGTGGCCGGTGTGGATGTCGAGTCTCACGTTCGCGGTTTTGCACCTCGGCCAAGGCGCCGCTCCACTCCCGCTATTCGCCCTCGCCCTTGGACTCGGCTACGTGTATCGCCAAACCGGGCGGCTTTGGCCGTGCATTATCGTGCACGCCATTCTCAACGGGTTGACCATGCTCAGCCTCGGACTAGGCAGCGCGGCAGGAACGCCGATACCGTGATTCGCTTTGCATGGGCCGTTGATTGTCGGTAAACTCAGGATTCGTTCACGAGCCCCACCGAATTTCCCCCACCTTACCCACACGCCCCGCGACACTGACTTTCGATACGAGCATCGAATTTGGTCAGTGCTGGAGTTTGTTGGACCATCATTTGCCGGGATCAACGTTTGAGATGTCGCGCCGTGCCTGACATTTCAATCATCCCGCCCACTTGGAATGAATCCGCCAGCCAGGACAAAGACCATGCCGTTTGGACGCTACCTTTTTCGTACTCTCGATCGACGAACCATTCTGCGGGGGGCGGGAGTCAGCCTTTCGTTGCCTTGGCTGTCCGCCATGCAAGCAGCCTGCGGCTCAAGCGAGCAGGATAGGTCGCCTCGTCGCTTCGTCGCGATGACACTTGGGTTGGGTCTACTGCCCGATAATCTCAACCCCACTCAGGCGGGCAGCGATTACGAACCGAGTCGCTATCTCAAGCCGATTGACGACCTTCGGCAACATTTCAGTGTAATCTCCGGGACCTCGCATCCCGGCGTGACGGGCGGGCACCGCGCCGAAGCATGCCTGTTGACCGCCAATCCGGTTGGAAGCTCCGGGCGTGCGCGGAACACGATCTCCATTGACCAGTTGATGGCCAAACACCTCGGTGATCAAACGCGGTACCCCTCGTTGGTGCTTTCGAGCAACGGCAGCGGCAGTCCGTCTTACACCGAAAGTGGCGCGATGATTCCTGCCGAGGACTCCCCCTCGCGACTGTTTGCCCGTTTGTTCATCGACGACAGCCCCGATGAACAACGCCGCCAGGCCGAACGGGTCCGACATGGCAGAACGATCATGGACCTGGTCAATGAAGACGCCAAACAATTGAGTCGTACGCTTGGAGCCGGCGATCGCGAGCGGCTCGATACGTATCTTTCGAGCGTTCGTGACTTGGAGCAACGCATGGCCGAGTCCGAGAAGTGGGCGCGGCTCGCCAAGCCCGTTGTCGACTTCCCAAAACCAGTCGACATTCGCAACGGCGCTGACTTCATCGGGCAGCAGAAATTGATGAACGATATGATTCGGCTAGGATTGCAGACCGACACCACTCGTTTCATCACTTACCACCTCGGTGGAAGCGGAAGCGTCGTACCACTGCCGGGCGTTAACCAGGGTTACCACGGCTTGAGCCATCACGGCATGGATGGTGAAAAACTTGACCAATTGGCGATCGTCGAGGAAGAGATCGTGTGCACTTGGGGTCAGTTTTTGCGGGAGCTGGCAGCGATACAGGAACCGGGCGGGTCGCTACTCGACCACACCTCGATCCTTCTCACCAGCAATCTCGGCAACGCTTCGAACCACAGTAACCAGAACATGCCCGTTCTGGTTGCAGGAGGAGGTTTTCGCCATGGTACCCACCTCGCTTTCGATCGATCGAACAACTACCCACTGACCAACCTGTTTGTCAGTTTCCTGCAACGCGTCGGTTTAGAAACCGATCGCTTTGTCAGTAGTTCCGGGACGATGACCGGATTGGATCCCGTCTAGTTGGCGAATCGGCGTCCGGTCCGCTCGTTGGCTTCGCGGCTGCTCACGCTGCTAGTGGGCGATGGGTTTGCTAAACTGGTCGGCGGCTGAACACTCAGCCCCACTCCTCGGCGATCCAGCGGAAGCTTATGAACGAAACCGACACCGTGCTTGTCGTGGACGATAGTCCGACGCAGCAACTGCAAATCCGAATGGTTCTGGAGGCAGATGGGTTTGACGTTCAGTTGGCCGGCGATGGGCAGGAGGCGCTCGAGATGATCGAGCGAAAACAGCCCGACATCGTGGTGACCGACCTGCAGATGCCGCGGATCAACGGCCTTGAACTGTTGCTTCAGATCAAGCGTCGCTTCCCCTCGATTCCGGTCATCGTCGCGACTGCCTTGGGAAGTGAGACGATCGCGGCCGAGGCGTTGCAGAAGGGCGCGAGTAGTTATGTGCACAAGCGGGAACTTGCCGAGACTTTGGCCGCGATCACCCGGCAAGTGCTCGCCATCAGCCGTGCCACCAAAGACCAGGCACCGTGTGACACCACGTCTTGCATCGTGCGAACCGAACTCCACTTGCAACTGGAGAACGATGAATCGCTTATTCCGGGCGTGATCGCGCGGATCGAATCCGCGCTGGGCGAACTGCAGTTTTGCGATGAGATGGAGTGGATGCAAATCGCCATGGCATTGGATGAATCGATTCTCAACGCGATGGTGCACGGAAATCTCGAAGTATCTTCCGAACTGCGGCACCTTGATGACGGGCAAGCGTTCACCGACATGATCGCCCAGCGGAAAACGGAGTCACCCCATCGTGAGCGGCGAGTGCGTGTCACGGTTCGCGTTACCCCCTGTGAAGCGATCTTTGTCATTCGTGACGAAGGGCCCGGATTTGATATCCATCAGCTGCCCGATCCGACGGATCCCGAGAACCTCGAAAAAGCGGGCGGCCGTGGGCTGCTTTTGATTCATTCGTTCATGGATGAAGTCCACCTCAATCAGGTAGGCAATGAGATCACCATGCTCAAACGCAAACCGCTGTCCATCGGAGGTGAGGAAGACGCGGACGATGAAGACGCGGAGGACGAGCCGTCCGATCCGAATCCGCAAGACATTCTTGTTGACCCAGCGGCCGCTAAGGATCGGTAGGCCGGCAAAGCTTCACGACTCGGTGCCGCGCAACTCCACAACACCCCACCCCGCGGCACCTCACCTACGACACACCACGGACCTTGGCAACGGCCGACAGGGCAACGATCACCAGCGACAACGCCACCAGGATTCGAAGCCACAGAACGCGTCGATCACGGATCGATTGAAGCGCGGGGCTGCGTCCAACCAATGCCGAGGCGATGAAGAACACGACCAACGCAATCAAGATCTTCGTGCCGATCAACGCGTGGTAAATTCCATCGCCTTTGTGCAGCGGCATGGCACGGATGTAATTGTAGAAGCCGGTCACCAAAAGCACCGCGATTCCGGCATGCACAACCATCTTCCAACGGGCGCGAATCGCCTCGGCAAAAGTTTGATGGTCGTAATCGGCCAGCTGCTTAGCCGCGGGGATTAGTATCAGCAGGCTGAAGAGGCTTCCCCCGACCAACGTGATGGCGGTCGACACGTGAAAAAAACGAGACAGCACATCGACAAAAAACATCGGCTCAATCGCGGGTGGGTGGGAAATTTGTTACCGGCATATCGCGTCGATCGCATCGCCCGGCGATCGCGCACGCGGGGTAGTCTATCGCTGCTTCGTGAACACCGCCAATAGCGCCGGCAAGAACAGTAGGTCGCCGAAAAGTGCCATCGCGATGGTTGCCCCACCCATCGTGGCGAAAATGTGATGTTCTCGCATGTCGCTCAAGAGGACCGTCGCGAATCCGCAGAGTAGCACCGCGGTCGTCATTACCAAAGCCGTTCCCACACCGGTGAAGGCGCGTCGAATCGCCTCCTCGTGCGTTGCAGACTGCCGTAGCTCATCGCGATATCTAGTCATGAAGTGAATCGTGTCGTCGACCGCGATCCCCAAGCAGACTGTGAACGCGAGGACGCTGACCAATTCCAACGGAGCACCGATTAGCCACATCAACGAACCGGTGGCCGCCAATGGGAAGAGGTTAGGTATGACCGATATCAGGCCGAGGCGTAACGAGCGGTAGACGGCCGTGAGCACAAACAGTATCACGATCGAGGCCGTTCCCAAGCTGAACGCCAAATCGACGACGATCTGATACAGGTTCTCCCAACGCCAGATCGCATCACCCTGTAGAGATAGGTTGAAGCGAGGATAATTCGCCTCAACCCCCCGCAGTCCCTGGGTGACCCTTTCGAAAACCGGACCGTACTGGGCGATCCCAATATCTTGCAGCCGAAAAACGACTTGCAAACGCTGCGACTCGGGTTGCCAAAAAACTCGCCGCAGCGGTGTGGGTAGTAAGTCAACCATCGCCGCCTTCTGCTCCGCCGACTGGTCGCCGGGAAGTGCGTCAATCAGAGTGGCGATCCCCAGCGGCGACCCAAGCAACGGTTCACCGCGAAGCAGTCGTTCAATCGCGTCGCTGACCGCGACGACCTCCGCCGATTGGGGTTCGATGTCGCGGCTCCAAGTCACATTGACCGCCGCGGTTTCGAGTCCTCCCATCGCGCGATCCATTTGTCGAAGCGCCACGGAGGCGGGATGCGATTCCGGTATCGCGTTTAGCAGCCGTTCGTCGGGTCTCAGCCGAACCGTGAGGCTCGCCATCAATAGCGTCAAAGCGATCGCCGCGATCGCCACCGGATTTCGACGTGCAAGAACGAAATCCACCACTCGTTCGATTGCGTAAAGGTTTTTCTCGACCCATCCGAGGCCATGACCCCGATGGACGCCCCGCGCCAGCGGTGTCGAGCAAACCAGGGGAATCACGGTAACGACAGCGACAAAGGTCAGCCCTACGCCGATCACGCAGCACCACCCAAATTCGCGGACGACGTTGTGCCTTGCCCAGCTGAGTGATCCGAACCCGATAGCCGTGGTCAACGATGTCAAAAAACATGCCAGACCAACCTGGTCGAGCGCCTTGCCCGTGGCTTCCTTAACTCCCATGCCAGTGGCGCGATGGGAGCGGATCTGCGTCATCAGGTGAACACCGTCGGTAAAGCCGACTAAGCTGAGCAAGACCGGAACGACGACATGGTTGAAGGGATTGTCCTCGAACTGAAAAAAACGGACAAACCCGAGTGTCCAGAAGACGCCCAGTGCGGGTGCCGTGGCGGTGACCCACACCGCGGACAGACCACGAAACAAGATCGCCGCCATGGCAAGACTGACCCCAAAGGCGATCCACTGAAACTTGCGATCCCGGTCCTTGTTGGTGACGTTCATGGCCAGTCGAATCGGCATCTCACCGGTGACCGCCACCCCCAGCGACGTCGCCCCGCTACGCCTGATCGCCGCGACCGCGGTTTCGACCAGCACGTCTGTGCAATCGGCATCGCTGCGAACAAAGAACCAATCCATATCAAGCAAAAGAACGAGCGTCCGACCGTCGGGCGACAACAGTTGACCGCAGATCATCGGATTTTCCGTCGCCTTGGCCCTCGCCTTGGCAAATCGTTCAGGCGAAGCTCGAGGATCCGGGAGCGTCGGCTCGGGAAGTCCAAAAATGTTGAGCGGTGGGGCGCGATCCATCCACGTGATCCGTCGAACCTGAGGGAGCGCCTCGAGTGCTTCGACGGCCGCACGCAGCGCTCGCGCCGAGGCCGGCGTGAAAAAATCATCGCCGGTGACAAGCAACATCACGTCGCTCGCAAACAGCATCATCGGCATCAGATCGTCGTCATTCGATGAACGAGCGGAGCTGTCGGAAGCCGACTGCTTTCGGTTAGCGGCCTGACCGCCGCCAAGCCCACGCCCGGACGAAGTCGTCCCTTCCATCTCGCCGCTTCCGACGATCCAGTCCGGATGGAAGTACCCGATCAGCGCTATACCGCTCAGCAGCGCGATCACCGCAGCCGTAAATGGCCTGGACAGCAGAACGGTTGTTAAGAGGCGATGCTTCGAACCGCCGGACCCACTCGTCAAGTCGTGCAATCCCCCGCCCTAACGTTTACGAAGGATGTACTGGATCAGTTCCTCAGGCTCGATCACACGATCACCGTTGACGTCAATTTCCCGCGGCCAACGCAATTGCACAGCCCGCTCGACCTCGTCATATCGAATGCTCCCATCGCGATCCCGATCGAGATCCGCCATGTACCGATCAAACAATTTCCGCTGCCCGTCGCTGAGCGATGAAACATCCGTTGCCGGTTTGTGTGACGCGGTGGGCGATTGGAGTGATTGCGAGATTGGGGTCCCCGGAGCCGACAGATCCGTCACGGCTCGCGTGGAACCCGTGCCGCCATGCGGCAACGGCTTGGCTACTTCGTAAAACACGATCGCCATTTCCTCCCAACTCTGGTCCCCCCAAGTGACAAAGTCCGACGGATCGGGATTGGATGGGTTTGCGGCGGAGTTGTCGTAGGTCGCCGTGAAGGTGATCGAATCGATGCGATCCAACGGCATAGGATCAGCGAGGATGTAACTGTGCTGCCAGTTGAAATCGTAGTTCGGGACGTTCAGGATGTCGGTCGCCTGACCCCCGCTATCGGCCGTTACCCGAATCGACTTCCCCCTCAGATGCATGTGCGGCGACAACCCCAGAAGCTTTCCCTCGTCCGGTAGCGTTGGCGAGTCGCCGTGAATGCGCACGTCCTGCTCGAACGGTGGAATCTCGAGAGCGTGGTTGATCCCCGCGAGGGTCACCAACTCGTGATCGACCTCGGCCGGATCAGCGAATACGAGTCCGATTCGAGAGCGATCAACGGTTGGCGTACCGTTGGGTGTGTAGTGCATCTGAAATACGATCTTCGAACCCGCAGGGATTCGGCGCGCGTGACCGCGCGGTGGCATCGCGATCCGCTGCCCGGGTACGTAGGCTGTCAACAACCCCGCACCGCTTCCGCGAACGCCGTCAGGCGGTCGGATGAAGGCGAGGGCATGGTGAACCACGCCACGATCGCCCGGAACTATTTCGGCCGCGATGACCCACTGATCCTTTTCGAATAGTGGATCCACAACAAAGTACTGGTAGTCGATTGTCCCCGACGAGGCTACGGAAAACCCCTCCCGGTGCATCGGGATCACCACATCGGGCTCCCCTGGGAATTGCCAGCCAGACACGAAGCTCTGCGGAGGCGGCAAATCTCGCGGGTCTCCAAATGGCGTCCCGGCCTCAACCCATTGGCGAATCGTTTCTCGTTCTTGCCGCGAGAGGTTGCGGGCGTTCACAAAATGGCCCACGCGAGGATCGGCATGCCACGGCGGCATTCGTTTCTGCTCAATCGTCTCAACCATCATGTCCGACCAGCCCACCGCCTGCTCGTAGTCAAGCAACGAAAAAGGGCCGATCTCACCGGGCCGATGGCAATCGACGCAGTGTTCACGCAGGATCCGCGATACCTGTTTGCAGTAGCTGATGCCGGACTCCTCATCGGTCTGTCGTCGGCGGGCAATTAGGCAACCGGCAGCGACCGTCCGCGGGACCTCAATCGCCCTCCCCTCCAAATAAGCATCGATCGCCTCACGCAAATCTTCACGGTTCGGATTCGCCTGCGAGACGCCCGGACGGAATTGGTCGTCGATGCGTCCCTGATAGACGACGTGACCGTACGAATCGAGTACAAACACTTCGGGCGTTCGAGTGGCACCGAAGATCATCGCAGCCCGCCCGTCATGGTCTTTGGCAATGGGAAATGCAAGTGAGTGTCCGCGCGCGTAGTCGTTGATGCTGGCAATCGAATCCTGCGGATTACTGTTGACCCCCAGAAAAGCGACGTCTTCGGGGCCGTAACGATCGGCCATCTCTTGAAGGCGGCCGGCGTAAAGCTTCGCCAAAGGACACTGGCATCCAAGGAACGTGACCACAGTTAACCGCGCCGCGAGTGGGACGCGCAGTTCTTGCTCACCGCCAGAAGCGAGCGGCAAGGCGACATCGAGATTCAGTACCGGAGCGACTGCCGAGACCGACGGTTCCCCTCCCGCTAGTGAGATCGGCAACATGGCGAGCGCCAAGGGCCAACCAAGTAACGTGCAGCGCCAATTCATGGCTGGAGATTTCCCTTGCTAACCAATCGGGCCAGTTGGCGGGCAATGTAGCGGGGGCAACGAATCAGTAAGTTATGATCGTCCACGGCGAACGGCAACACCTGCCCCTCTTGAAGGCCAAGCGCCTGAGTCAATCGGCTCCGAATGCTCTCGCCACTTTGCGGAGGTATCGATACCCACGTGATCACCTCCAATCGGTCGTAACTCGCTTCGGAACCGACCCACCACACATTCTCCCCGCAAACTCTCGCTTGGATGCCAAACTCTCCCAACAGATCGTCCAACAGAGCACCTGCAGGTCGACTGTCATTCCAAGGCATCATCAGATCGTTTGGATAGAGGCCAAGTCGCATGCTATCGTGCCAAGCGACCAACACAACCGCACCATTCTCAGCGGCGATCGAACGAACCAGCCCCGCGGCCGTTCTCGGAGAGTCCAGTCTCGGACCGCTTGGCCCATCACCAACGAGCGGCCACTCGGCAAATACACCCTGTCCCTCTGCGCCCGGGGCCACTCTTTCCTGAACGACTTGATCGAGCCCGGCGGGTGCTAGCGGTCCGGGGCCCATCCAGCGCCGTGACCGCCACCTTTCCATCTTCGGCGTCTTCCCCCGAATCATACGAACAGCATCGAGAACCAGTGCAGCACGCATCCTCGCGGCCAAATGATCGGCGACCTCGATCCGACGCGTGCTCGCATTCCAACTCGGGGGAGGATCATCATCGGCGAGGACCAGCGGGGAGATCCACTGAACGACCTCGGCCGCGTCGTCGCCAAAGTCGTCCATCGTCAACGCTTCTCGGGTGCCATCGGTCACCTTCTCTGGGCTCGCCGACACCAACAATCGGTCGTCGACCACGGCAATCGACATTCCCATCGCTGCAAGCGATTGTTCAATCCACTGGGATGCCGACATCCAACCAGCCGGCGTTGCCAAGGGATCGTTAACCCGAATCGCAGCCGCGTCGAGTGAAATCAACTCCACCTCAATCGGCACGGTCGTCAACTGCGAAAGGACCAAGCAAAGATCCGCCAGCG